>CAMCMW010000176.1 GCA_945876155.1 uncultured Ruminococcus sp.
ATGATTCTTAAAGCCTCTTCATCCGCAAGCATACGGAAAAGCCTTACCATATTAGGTGACGAATCTGCATAGGAATTAACACCGTTTTCCGGTATCGCAAGAAAACAGAAGTACTGCAAATCCTTATTCAGACGTGCAATTGCAAGCTCATTGTTGGTTTTAAGTTCAGCGTAGGTTTCAAGGTCAAGGGTTTCGGGGAGAGTCATTTTCTTGACAACGTAGTCATTGTATGCACATTCAGCCGAGTAAAACATTCTCATCATAAGTTCAGCACGCTTTTCCGGCTTGGTCTTGTGTATTTCGTCAGTTATAAGCTGTTCAATGTCAACCTCCTCCTCTTTATCCTTTAAACCGAAAAGATAGTCAAGGGACGTATTCAGCGCTTTTGCAAGTACGGGCAGAAGTTCACTGTCGGGATAATTGGTCTTTTCCCATTTGGATACTACCTGCGGCGTATGGAGCGTTCAGAGGTGGGACGACACCGGAGAAAATGACGAGTACGGCGAATGGCTTTACCGTTCACAGGACGGCGGAAAGACGTGGATTTCCATTTATCCGGGCAAGGGAGAGTACAGGTGGAGTCCGGACAAAGGTACTTATGTTGAACCGGTCATTGACTATCTCCACGACGGCGGTTATGACTGGGTTTACGGTAAGGCAATACACTGGTCAGGCTCACTTGTGATAAATCCGGAAAACCCCGATCAGGTGCTTGTATCCTCGGGAAACGGTGTCTTTACATGGGACGATATCTGGAGTGACTATCCGTCAGCAACATTCCACCCGGACGGCATTGAAGAGGTTGTCTGCCTTGACTTTGTAAGCGTACCCGGCGAGGGCTGCTACTCCGCAATTTACGACTATGACGGTTTTATCCACAAAACTCCTGACAGCAGAGGCGAGCAGTATCAGCCAAATATGGGTTCAACGGTTTCCGTTGCATACTGCCCTCAGAATCCGAAAGTTCTTGTGAGAACCGCTGACAAGCAGTCCAAAGGGTATTACACTCTCGATGCCGGAGAAACATGGACTGAAATGGATTTCGGCAGCGGAGGCGGTAAAAGCGCAATCGCTCAGATTGATGAAAATACATACAGAATTTTCAAGACAACTGACAGTTCCTCAGTTTCCTATTCAGATGATTTCGGAAAAACCTGGACATCATCTCAGGGTATCAGCGGAACTAAAACGACTTACCTTCTGGTTGAACCGGAAGACCCGGACATAGTTTATGGGTACACAGTGCAGTACAACGAATACTGGTACAATGACAAGACAAAGACAGAACCGACTTTTGATGACGCACACTACATTTTCTATGTAAGCACTGACGGCGGTAAAACATTTACCGGAACAGATTTGTGCAAGTATGATATGTGCGACCCATCGGGCAGAATTGCCTATCTCGGAAAAGATAATATTAGAGTGGGGGCAGGCTGGAATGGTATGTACCATATCACAGACTGCGGAAGGACAATAGATAAAACAGATGTATATTACTGCAAGACAGTAGGCTACGGCGCTCCTGAGCATGAGGGTGACTGCAACACTCTCTATATGTGGGGTATGCCGGATGAAGGTGACGCAGAGGGAATCTGGCGCTCACAGGACGGCGGAAAAACCTGGGTTGACCTCAACACAACAATGCACTTCGGCGGTACCGGAAACGGAAATTTCGTTGTGGGCGACATGAACGAATTCGGCACTGTTTATATGAGTACCGTTGGTATGGGAATAATCTGCGGCAGATTCAGTTCCGGAAATCCGGCTGAAGAAACGGCTGATTACGGTGATGTAAACTGCGACGGCAAAGTTGATGTTTTCGATGTTATCGCAGCAAGACGTTATCTTCTCAATCCCGAAGAACACAGTCTGAACGAAAAGGCTGTTAAAAATGCTGACGTACACAGCAAGGGAAACGGTATTGACATCAACGACATCAGCAAATTAATGGATTTTATTATCAGAGCAATAAAAAAATTCTGAAAACCAGTACAAAAATTTTAAAAAGGAGGATATTGCCGAATAGGTAATAAATAAGGTTATGATTAAAAGAAGAGTTTTAAGCTTTGTTACTGCCGGAATAATGGCTGCATCATTCATTCCGTTCAGTTCATTCACAGGTGCAGGCGGTATTGTACCGGGAACTGTTTACGCTGAGGACGGTTACACAATCCCGGACCTCTCAATTGAGTCAAAGGACATTCCTGACCTCGACTGTTTCAGATTCACTGCTGACATGGGTGCCGGCATCAACTTAGGAAACACTCTCGACGCAGTTGACGACGCTGCTCCCAAGGGTGAGGCAAACCTTTATCTTGAATCTGCATGGGTAGGCGTTGAAACCACAAAGGCAATGATTGACAACATAAAAAATGAGGGCTACAAGACAATCAGAATCCCGGTTTCATGGCACAACCACATTGACGATAATTTCAGAATCAACGAAGAATGGCTCAACAGAGTAAAGGAAATCGTTGACTATGCCATTGACAACGGAATGTATGCGATAATCAATATTCACCACGACAATGAATACGATTATATGTTCCCGAAGTACTCATACCTTGACAATTCGCTCAAATACGTTGACTCAATCTGGACTCAGGTAGGCGAAAAGTTCAAAAACTACGACGAACACCTTGTTTTTGAAACACTCAACGAACCTCGTGTCAAGTTCTCAAACTATGAGTGGTGGTACACATCTTCTGCTGACGAATGTAAAGAAGCTGCCGACTGTATCAATCAGTACAACCAGGCAGCGATTGACGCAATCAGAAAAACAGGCGGAAACAACAGTGACCGTTACATTATGGTACCAAGCTACTGTGCTAAGCTGGAGGCAGCTATAACAAACGAGTTCAAGCTGCCGGAGGATTCAGCTAAAAACAGACTTATTCTTTCGGTTCACGCTTACATTCCTTATAACTTTGCAATGAACGGTGCAGACCAGGAGGGCAGCACAACTGAATTTGGTCTTTACGGCTCAGACGCACAGGAAATTGACAACATGATGGACACAATTTACATCAAGTTTATCTCAAAGAATATTCCTGTAATTATCGGTGAGTACGGTGCAAGAAACAAAAACGAAAACACACAGGCAAGAACTGAATATTCTGCATACTACGCAGCGTCAGCAAGAGCAAGAGGAATAACCTGTATCTGGTGGGACAACAACTGCTTTGAAACCTACGCAGGCGAGGCATTCGGACTGCTTGACAGAAATACAAACACATGGAAATACGATTCAACCGCAAAAGCAAATATCAAATACGGTGACGGTTCAAAGGCAAAATACGTTGAACCGTGGTACAACGGCGGTGGCGGCGGCGGCTCAACAAAGCTTGAAGCTGACATTCTCCCGGACGGTACAGCAACATTCCCGGAGGCTATTGGCGACAAGATTGAGCTTGACATTGAGCTGAACGACGGTATTGCACAGTGGGGCGGCTGTCTCTCATTCATGATTGCTCTCAATGGTACAAACTACTGGGTTGCATATCAGTGGGCAGTAACAGAATCCGGAAAAATCACAATTGACATGACAACTCCTACAAAGGCAGTTGACACATCCAAGCCAGAGGGCAGCAACGAAGTAACTGACGAATACACACTCACAGTTGATTACTCAGCTTTAGGCAAATAATAATTTTCGCTTATATCAGTGGTGCTGAAAGGCGGACTTTGATAAAAACCGATCGATCTTTCCAAAAAAATTAAACGTACAATTATTTAGCACCGCTGATAGAAAATACTGATAAAACAGTATAATAAATTATTCCCTCGTAAATTTAGATTAAGCAATTTTTATATATCAGAGTCCTCCTTGGGATTATTGCTCCGCTGATCTGACATTGCCGGATTGGTCGGAGCAATAATTTTTTTGAAAAAATCACCCTGTTTTACGCAGCAAGCATAAAACAGGGTGTAATTATTTTATTCTTCAGGCATTTCCCAGTTGTGGTAAACATTCTGAACATCATCGTTATCTTCAAGATGTTCAAGCAGAAGATTCATTTTCTTGATGTGGTCTTCATCTGTAAGTGTGGTGTATGTTGCAGGAATACGGTCAACCTCGGCTGACAGCACGTTGTATCCCTTTGATGCAAGTCCCTCTCTGAGTGCGCTCAGGTCAGCAGGCTCGCAGGAAATTTCAGCTGCCTCTTCCTCAACTGAAAGGTCGTCGGCGCCAAACTCAAAGGCGTCCTCCATAAAAGTGTCCTCGTCAATTCCGTTGTTTTCCACAACAACGATACCCTTGCTTGTGAACATAAATGATACACAGCCGCTTGTACCCAGATTACCGCCGAACTTGTCGAAGTAATGGCGTACATCACCAGCTGTACGGTTTTTGTTGTCTGTAAGGCACTCAACGATTACTGCAACGCCGTTAGGACCGTAGCCCTCGTAAACCATTGTTTCGTAATTGTTCTTGTCACCGCCGCCGGCAGCCTTCTTGATTACTCTGTCAATGTTATCATTCGGAACGTTGTTTGACTTAGCCTTTGCAATAAGGTCACGCAACTTTGCGTTATTGTTCGGGTCCGGACCGCCTTCCTTTACGCAGACTGTGATTTCACGTCCGATTTTAGTGAAAATCTTACCCTTAGCGGCATCTGTAGCCTCTTTTTTTCTCTTAATGTTATTCCATTTTGAATGTCCTGACATAAAAAACACTCCCTAAAATTTAATTGTCTATAATCAAGCTGAAAAGCTGTTCGATTCTTTCATTCCGTCCCAGCAGGTCAAGGTACCCGAAAAGCGCCTCAAATCCCGTGGCTCTGCGGTATTCTACTGCATTGGAGCTTTTTGGAACGGTGTTACCCGT
>CAMCMW010000177.1 GCA_945876155.1 uncultured Ruminococcus sp.
TCTCTGCCACCACCTGTATGGCGGTTAAAATGCTCAAGGATATTGCCTATATTGGTGTTATCAAGCAGCTTGATAATTTCAGCAAGTTCAAGCTCATCAAAGAAAATTCTATTGCCGCCCTCCTTTTCAAAACAACTCTTAATCAATGTTTTAAGGAACGGGTTCGTGTTCGGGATTTTTTCAACAGCGTCTTTCCAGTCAAAATGCTCGTTATTATCCATACATTTCGCCGAGAATAAACCGTAAGCAATAGTCTGGGCATACATATCCGCAAACTGTTCAACAGTAAGGTCATGTACGAGATTTTCCTGGAATTTCTTGAAAAGCAGATGAACATAGCCAAGACCTGTTTCAACATTGTATGTGCTGATTATTGTATCACGGGTATGCTGAGCAAGGAGAGCCAATTCGTGTGCAAGTTTCTTTGAATCCGTTATCTGTTGATGATATGTTGCAGAAAAAGTCTGTTTCCATTCTGTTTTCCACGCTTCAGTATTGCTTGTATCAACAGGCGTTTTCAGATGAGCAAGTTTGCTTTCAAAATTATTTATATGAGTTGAATCTTCACTTGCGGGCTGAATATATTCAATTTTAAGCTGTGGGAGATTCTTGTCGTTGTCATCAAAACAGGCTACACCAACAAATCTATCATTTCTTTCTCCCCAGAAGCAAAGAAAGATAAGGTCGTGCATATCCCATACACGCAAATGCTCATCACGCTTTTTACTTATAAGTCCTGAAAGAATCTTTCTGAGTGATGCTCGTTCCAGTTTTTTGCTTTCAAATGAAACTGCAAAAATACCAAACGGCATATTATCACAAAATGGTCTAAGCTGATATATAGCTGTCTTAGCAAGTTCCTCTTCTTTAATTCCAAGTTCATCAGCATATACATCATAAGTATAATCGGCAGAATCAAAATCCTCTGTATCAATATTCCATTCAAGCTTCTCCCCAAAGTATTGAAGCATTGTATCGAAGTCACAAACGTTTCTTATATTCATGATTTTATACCCCTTTTACGTCAGCTGCATCCATGTGATAAGTCTTGGCTTTACTCCCACAGGAGCCTGTATCGAACGCATATAAGTTCTGTTTATAAAGCTTTCAACTTTCTTTTTGTAAACTGCAAAATCTTCAGCTGATATTGCAACTGCTCTCTCTTCTTCCTTATCACATTTTATTGTCTGCCAAATCTGATAAGTATTGTCAATAACATCCATAGTATCATCATTTATTGTATACCACACAGTCCGTCCGTCACCGTTTGACCATGTTCCGTCTGCATTTTTAACAGGTAGGTTATAGCAGAAGAATACTCCTTTACTTTCACTGAACTTACCACTGAACATTTTCTTTGGCAACTCTGAAACATACTGTTCGTATTCAGGATTTTCAGACATAAGAGTCTGATATTCAAGAAGGATTTCCTCTTCTTCCGACTCAGAACCCTCGTAAGCAGAATTGAAGTCCTTTAAAGCATCATAATCATCATCAGGTGTAAGAAGCTGCTTGCCTTCTATTCCAAAAGTTTTAGAAATGCGTAAGGTTTTCTGAGATACAGTACTATAAAGGGAAAGTAACTGTTCAAGCTCAGCAGGCGGCAAGAAATTCCAATAATATATATTATCTCTGTCTGCTTTTAACTCTGGATGATCACGGAGCAGGCGTTCTTCAGTACCGTTGTTTCTACGTCTGTCAACACGTCCTATTCTTTGCATTAGTCTTACAGGATTCCAATGTAGTTCGTAATTTATAAGACATGAGGCATCCTGCAGGTTAAGACCTTCTGCAAGAACATCAGTTGCAATCAGTACCTGTATTTCATCGCTGACATTAGAGGAAGTCTTGTCGTTATAATATGGTGCAAAACGCTCAATGATTTCCTTTCGATTTCCGCTATATTGACCATCTAATTCAAACAGTCCTTTTATTCCGGCTTTTTTGAGTTGCTTATATATGTATTGTGCTGTAGAACGGTACTCAGTAAATATGATTACCTTCTTCTCCTTTACCCTTTCATCGGTAAGAAGTATGTTCTTGAGAACATTGATTTTGTCATCATTTTCAGGATTTATACTCATCATATCATCAATGAAGTCTGATAAAACTTCCATGTCACCAATTGTATCCTGAATCATGCACGGAATGTCAAAATCTTCAACGCTCAAATTACTTTCAATATTCCAAACGTAATCAGGAAGATCATCTTCAAGTTCTTCAAGTGTGTATGGAGTATTTTCACTAATGTATTTATGAGTATATTCAATAATTCGCTGTCTGCGTTGATAAAAACGATTTATTTCACGCTCATTGCCGTATTCTTTATAATCCTCTAAAAACTTTTGCAGTCTAATAAAAATTCTTACGCTTGTTTCTTCAAAGGCTGCTATTGAACTTTCAAAACGTTTAAGAAGCAATTGACGAATTAAGTTAACTATCTGAGTTTGACGTCCTTTCTTCATTTCATCAATTTTGCTTGCATCTCCCTTGAAGTATTCCTCTTCATAGGGCGAATATACAGGTAAAGCAAGAATAGGAACACTTCTGCCTGTTTCTTTATCTTTTCGATAAAACGAATCAACAAAATCATCTATGAGTTTACCATAGCTATTTCTCATTGAATAATTTGCAACAGTTGGTGGAAGTCGTTTCGGAAATAAAACATTTTCACTTTCGGAAATAGACAGACTCTTTTTTACATATGATCTGCTTCTTTGAACTACTAATTCATTTACAAGCATATCACTCTTAAAAATCAAGTCACTTTCATCACTGTTGGTATCGACTGATGTTGAATTTGTAATATTTTCAAGTGCCTTCTCCATTTTTCGGAAGTGTCCGGAAAGGCTGTGTATGCCCAATGGGGCAGATTTGAAGTAATCTTCCTTACGCTGAGAAAACAGTTCTATTAAGTGCTGTAAATCAAGGAAACTGTTATTTATTGGAGTTGCAGTCAGCATAAACATTTGCTTTGAACAACCTGCTCCCATCATTTCAAAAAGCTTTCTGTATCTATTCGAGGAACGATTTCTGAAATGATGTGCTTCATCAATAATTATAATTTCACCATCTTGGGTAATAGAATCCATTAAATCCTGATTTTTTTCAAGTAATAAATCTGTATGATTAATTATCACGAATTTAGAAAATCCACCTAAAACCTCTGGAATATATTTTTTTATGGTGGTTTCCCATACTGGAATACGTGCAGCTGCCGGAACTATGAGAACTACATTCTTTCGTTCTTTTTTCACAAAACGTTCGATTAACATCATACCAACAAAAGTCTTTCCCAGACCTACGCCATCACAGAGGAAAGCTCCTGCATACTTTTCAGCTATATTTACCAGGCTATTATATCCGTCTTTTTGGTACTGAGATAATAATGGATATATATTAGAGTCATTTTCCTCCCACTCAGAAACACTTTGCTCTTGATTATGGTACATTTCATACATTGAACGCAAATATACGTCATATGGAGTATATTCCTTGCAATGTTTTTCAACTGTCTGAATTATCGCTTCAGTTATATCAACTGCTTCATTCCAACGTTCTTCAAACCAATCCTGCAGAATATCAACATCATTAGTTATCTGCACATTCAATTCAATATTTTTTGTTAACCCTGCTTTAGTAAAATTACTTGAACCAACAAGAGCATACCCTGATGGAATATTCATTGACGGAATAAATTGTTGGTGGTAATCGTCCTTGAAATGCGTTATGTACGCTTTCGCATGGAATTTATCCTTATCAAAAACTTTACATTCTATTTTACCCGTTTTCATTGCATGAAGTATTGCTGGAACACCTATTAAAAATTCATTCTTATCCTTTTCATTCTCTATGCTGTTATCAAATCTTGAAATCAGATATTTTACTAATTCGTCAATGACATCCCGGGTTCTCTTTGTCACTTCGGAGCCTAATATAATTCTTATTCTGTCAAGTGATTGCCATTTATTTTCAAGTTCCAGCAAACCACCTATTTCAAAATAACCCGTAGCAATGTCCATCTGCTTTGATATAGTACACCATTCAGTTAAATAATGTTTTACTGTTTTGTCGTCACTTAAATTATCAACTATATAAAGATTATCTGACATGATCAAAACCTCCTTTAACTCACCTGATTAACTGCCGCATTTAAGCTGATTATCTATGTGTCGGTTTTTTCGTAAAGTAAGTCATTTTGCATATATTTTTGTCTGTTTTTTATGCAAATTGTTCGGTATTTAAAAAATAAGGGGTGTTTTTTCCCATTTTCCCATTTTTTTCAGAGGAGAGGGGTACCCCAAAAATCTTAATCATTTAGGGTTGGTTACGGTCAAATCCGCATCGAACTCCCGAAAAAAATGCCTGTTTTAGCTAAAATAAAACCCCGAAATTACGCTATTCTACGTAATTTCGGGGTTTTCGTAACCTTTAAGATTACGTGATTATAATTGGTGGAGGCGATGCGTGACCTCTTAGTTATGCGTATTTTTGGCTTTTTCCGAATGCGACACCCCGTAGCCACGCCGTTTGCGAGCTGTCAGATTTTCAGAAAAATCACCGCAACTGATTCACATTTTCATCGCCTGCATCCACTAACTTCATTTTTATTATTCTTATTATAGTATACCCATCAGAAATTGTCAAGTAGCTAAAAATCTACTTATTGATTTTTTACTTGTCAAGAATTGCCTGAATCTGTTCTTCAGTAGTCTCATTATCTACCGTCTTTATGAATTCGTATCTATTATCAATACATTACATTTATAGTAAATGCGTAAAAGAAATTGATTTTGACATATGAATTCATTTGTGAT
>CAMCMW010000178.1 GCA_945876155.1 uncultured Ruminococcus sp.
AGTAACCTCAGAATTTCCAGAGCAGACACCTTTGAAAAGCACCTGAATAAATATAATGTCATTCATATTAATATGGTAGACTTTCTAAGCGATGCAGAAAGTATGGAGGAAATGATTAAAGAGATTCAGAAATCAATTTTATTTGAATTGACTGATGAATTTTCAGATGTAAGATTTTATGATGACAAAAAACTCGCACGTTCTTTAAAAGATATTTTTGCAAAACACAGTGTTCCATTTATATTTGTTATTGATGAATGGGACTGCATTTTCAGAGAACACAAAAATGACACAGAATCACAGACAAAATACCTTGACTTTCTTCGCAATCTTCTGAAAGACCAAAGCTACGTTGCTCTTGCCTACATGACTGGTATTCTGCCTATTAAGAAATACGGCAAACATTCAGCAATAAATGTTTTCTATGAGTACTCAATGACAGATGCAAAGCCGATTTCAGAGTTTACCGGATTTACCGAAAGTGAAGTAAAATCTCTATGTGAGCAGTATGACAAATCATTTGAGCAGATGAAACGCTGGTATGATGGTTACTGTCTGGACGATATTTCAATTTATAATCCAAAATCAGTTGTAGAATCAATTCTGAGAAATAATTTCGGAAACTACTGGACTAAAACCGAAACCTACGAGGCTTTAAAAGTTTACATTCAAATAAATTTTGACGGATTGCGAGATAAAGTAATTAAGCTGATTGCCGGTGAAAAGGTAAAAATCAACCCTGATAAATTTCAGAACGATATGACAACATTTAACAGCGCTGATGATGTACTTACATTACTTGTACACCTGGGTTACCTGACATATAATGACAACCTGGCGTGGATTCCAAACAGTGAAGTTGCTCAGGAATTTATCAATTCAATTGAAGACGGTGGCTGGGAAGAAGTTATGCGTTCAATCAGAGCATCTGATGAACTTCTCAAAGCAACACTTAATTGTGATGAAGAAAAAGTTGCAGAACTCATTGAACAGTCACACCAGGACAATACATCAATTCTAAAATATAATGATGAAAATTCACTCTCTTGCGTTCTATCTCTTGCTTACTACTCCGCAAGAAAAAGCTATACAGTTGAACGTGAGTTACCAGCCGGAAAAGGATTTGCAGACTTAGTATTCAAACCAAGAACCAACTGCCACTCCCCTGCCATTATTGCTGAGCTTAAATATAATGGTTCAGCTGAAGGAGCAATTGAGCAGATAAAAAATAAGCAGTACACCGACTGCCTGAAAGATTATTCCGGTGAGATACTGCTTGTGGGTATCAATTATGATAAGGATTCTAAAAAGCATTCCTGCAGGATTGAAAGTATTACTCAGAACAAATAAAACAGGCAAGATACAAGAGAAAGAAGATGAGAGAGAAGCAAATACATCATTGAACTTCTTCAGCTTGTCGAAAAACCATAAAATAACGGGCGACCAATGGTCGCCCCTACTAATAAACTCATATTTTACGCTGTCGCATGGGTAAGCATTGCTCGCCCGAATACTCTAAAATGAACTTTTTCTACAGTCTGAAACTTCAAATTATTTTTGGAGTTTACTACAATTCAATTCTGAAACCCGATATTGAGTTCACCAACACCGCCATCAATTTTAACATTGGTATTTCCGGTACCGTAGGTTTCACCGTCGTGCATTTTACTGCCGTCCATTTTAGCTTCTCCGACGCCTTTGTCAAGAGTGATACAGTAGTCTTCAGATTTGCCGATAAGAGTCATATTCAGTTCGCCGACGCCATAGTCGATATCGCAGTCACCGGTAAGTCGGCTCTGGAGATTTACTTCGCCCACGCCCATGTCAAAATCCAGATCAGCCAGTTCGCCGCCGTTTATTGTAAGTTCACCGGCACCGCTGTCGATTTTTGCACTGGTATTAGCTGTAAGATTATCTATCTTAGCTTCTCCGGCACCAAATCCAAGTGAAAGACTGTCTGCCGCAAGTTTATCAATTTTTACTTTTCCTGCACCTGCTGAAATATCTGCTTTTTTGAAGACGAAGTTTTCAGGAACTGTAAGTATAACCTTTAAACCGTCAGCGTTAAAACTGAAAGCATCACGTTCTTCTTTTATGCTGATAAGTCCGTTACTGCATTCAAAACTGAGATACTTGTGATTGCTTTCAACGCCGAAACTGTCTCCGGTTTTAATTTCAAACTGTCCTGCACTGAGGTCAACTTCAAGGCTTTCCACGTTTTCTTCAGTCACGGAATAGCTTTTCATCTCACCGACAGCATCATCACGTCCGAAAAGCCAGAACAGCCGTATAATTCCGCTGATAATGCTTGCAATAATGAACACCGCAAAAGCTATTGCACAATACTTAATAATTTTCTGGGCTGTACTCATTTTATTTCAACACCTCCGAAAAGACAGGTTGCATATATATACAGTGTGTGGTTTCCGGCATTATTTTCAGGCTGATTTTTATCTGAAACGCCGCCGAATACTGAAGTAGAGCTTATTTTCACGTTCAGGTTTTCAGGGACATAGATGTCTATTCCGCCGAATATCGCTGATGCGTTTATAACGCAGTCCTTTTCGATTACTGCATTACGCAGATCGCATTTCACACCGCCGAAAACCGCATTCAGTTCAGCACCCTCAAATACTTCATTGTCAAAATTCATGTTTACACCTGAAAAGGTTGCTGTTCCGTTTTTCAGTTCAGTACCGTTTTCCTTAATCATTTTATATACCTCCGAATCCTTTTTACCAAAAATACTTTTTGCAATCATCTTAATACCGATAATACCGATAATTACCGGGATAATAAGTTTCCAGAACACTCCGAAACTCAGAACTCCACGGCAGCACAGCAACAGGAATACACCGATGCAGATACCAATGATACTGCCGCTTTTTTCACGGTCGGTAATAAGACCGACAATACACGGGATTATAATGAACATTGTCCACCAGCCGTCAAAGAAGATGTTTACCGAGGTGACCCCGAAGGCATTAAGTGCCAGAATCACAGCCAGTGCCACAAAAGCGATTCCCCATAAACTGTTTTTTACTCTTTTCATATCAATTCTCCCATCATTTTTTATTGCCGTAATGGCTTTTGTTTATGTATTTATTATACAGGAAAACGGATTTCAGATATAGGCATTTTTTTAATCTGATTGTGTCAGTTTTATAGATGAAAAGGAAAAAGCGAAACAGTTCAGATGTTTCGCTCAAAATAAACTATTGATTGGATTTATCTCTTTAAGTCAGAATTCACGACTAATATCCCTTAAAACCAAATATCCTTTTTCATTTTTTTATATGATGTTTTGTTATTAAAGAATTGTCGTCTGCGATTAATCATATCAAACACCATACGCTGTGCCGTTTCAGCAGATTTTAACTGTGGAACAATTTCTTTAAGACAATAGTTATAAAATTCCTTATGCCACTCAACGTCAAAATTTTGTTTTAATATATCCAAATAATCGCTGAAGTATTTCTTTCCTTCATCAAAATCCTTCTTGAAAAAGCAAAGCATTGCCAGGTCATAAACCTCCCAAAACATTGCATTATCCGATGTGCTTTTTTCTTCAAGCATTTTTTTCGCATAATCCAAATCTATGAATTTACGATATTCATTTATCTTTTCCAATGCGGCAATGGCAAATTCCTCTATATTTGCTGTGAATTTTTCATCTTTATCCTTAAATGCACCTCGATATTCGGCAAATTGTTTTCCGTTCACCAATACTCTGTCCCCATAGTCAAAGCCCAAACATTCATTCATTTCCTTGGTTTTTTCCCATAAGAAACTTACAGCTACATTGAGATATGAACCTTTTGAAAAGCCACTTTGCTGAAATTCTACAATTATTAAAAAGTAATCATTATCATCTAACCAACTTCTTGATGAGCCTATTCTAAAAAGTCCTTCTGGTGCTAAAATTTTCTTTGCAGCATTATTTATTATTTTATTATGCTGTTCCATATAAATACCCTCGATATATAAACTAATAAATTCTAATTTATCCATTTATTGCTTCTTCAAGAAACTCTCTGCGGAACTGCGATGGAGTAACCCCTTCAGACTTCTTGAACACCTTTGTAAACACACGATAGTCACTGTAGCCGGACTGTTCCGAAACATCAGCAATGGACAGAGAAGTTGACAGCAGAAGTTTTTTTGCCTTTTCCATACGGATATTGGTGAGGTATGCAAGAAATTTTACACCAATCTCACTTTTAAAGAGCTGGCTTATGTACTGTGTACTGAAGTGAAATTCTTCTGCCAGGACGGAAAGATTTATTTCTCCGGCAAGATGATTCTGCATATAGCGTACAATGCTGTTAATGACACGTTCATCAGATTCAGATGATTCCTCAGTTGATTTCTGCTGAAACATGGCAATTTTCAGATTATCTATACAGACGCCAAATTCTTCATAGTCAACAGGTTTAAGGATATAGTCAGTAATCTGAAGCCGGAGAGCCTCACGGCAGTAGGAGAAATCGTCGTACCCCGATACTATTATAAATGCAGTATCAGGGTGCTTTATACGGCTTAACTGAATAACTTTCAGTCCGTTCATAACAGGAATGTTAATATCCATAATTACAATATCCGGATTAAGTGAGTCTATCTGTGACATAGCCTCCATACCGTCTGCCGCTTCACCTACGACCTCACAGCCATGAGCTTCCCAGTCGAAAAGCTGTCTGAACCCCTGTCGTATCATTATTTCGTCATCAACCAGAACAACACGTAATTTTTTCATTTTTCCTCCTCCAGCGGCAGAAGTATGTGTGCAGTTACTCCACC
>CAMCMW010000179.1 GCA_945876155.1 uncultured Ruminococcus sp.
GAAAATCCTCATCTTCCGGAATACGGTCGAATAAATCACCGCTGAACTGAATCACATCTGACGATGTTTTATCATACGGAACATAAATCTGATTAAGCACAGATAATTCTTCTGCTCTGGCTTTGGAAATCTCATGACGTTTTGTGTCAATGTAAGAACGATATCCCTTATCACGTTTCTCAATTTCCTCTCTGTACTCTTTTTTCTCGTTGATGATAGTAATTACAGAAACAATTGCCCCCACAGACATGGAACAGACACTGAACAATACAAAGGAAAGATTGGTACTCCCCATTATGCCTCGCAATACTACAGTCAATGCAATCATGGATAATGCCGGCAAAAGTTTCAGAATCAGATTGCTCTTGGGTTTCTGCGGCTTTTCCTTTGGTGCCAGAAGTGAAATTTCTTCCTCATTCAGTTTCACCCTGATACGTGTGTTCCGGTGAAACAAAGGATATTCCAGCGCATTTCCGCTGTCAGACAAGTCTCTGAACTGCAATCCATGAAATGCAATACTGCTGTTCTTATCCGTATACAGCTTTCCCTCCTTATAGTAAAAGCTGAAATTCGCAATGGAAAAGAAATCATAGTCTTTCAATTCAGTATCTGTTTCAATTCGTCTGCCATTCAGAAATACACCATACTGGGAACGAATATTGCAAAGAAAAAGTCTGTTACCCTCTCTTTTGAAATCTACATGGTCATCATAGACATATTCGCCCTGAAGCTGAATATTCGCACTCTGTTCTGTGCCGATTACCAGACTATGCACCTGCGATACATCAATCATGCGATTATACTGCTTGTTTTCATAATCAAAATCCACAAAGAAACGCCCGCTGAACAACTCTGCATCAGAACTGCTGTAACGCACGCAGAACTGTTCTCCATGCTCTAAGGGTTTTGTCCAGATTTTACGATTGCCGCCAAAATCCAGATAGATATTTTCGGTTGTCTGAATTGCCCAGGATTCATTGTTTCTCACAAGTGCAATTTCAAACTCATCAAAGAAAAGATCTTTTCGCAAGCGGACATCACAGGAAAGTGTTGTGCCGACTTTCAGTCTTTCTGTATCTGGTAAAAGCTCAATCTCCCGATAAATATTTTTCGAGAAAACCGTCAGTTTGTATCGCTGTTCCACATTCTCACCCTCTACTCTGTAATATTGATAATACTTCCGTTTCTTAAACCATAGTCCCGCAGCAGCTTGTTTCCTCGTATCAACGCAGTCGGACTTTCTGTTTTCAGATAACAATTCAGAATATTATCTGTATCAATCCCAAGCCTGAATGCCTGATTAAGCGCAGTCACCAGATCATTTGCAGAAATATCCAGCGGTACATCAATATCATAAACTTCTTTTCTTGAGAAAATTTTCACTATCATAATTGCTCTGTCCTGCATCACAATTCCTCTTTTCTTTACAACAGCGAATATGCTATTTTCTGCAACCCATCTACTTTTGCCAGTTCCTCCAGCCGCATTTTTTCACATTCCGGAATCCAATGAATATACTCATTTGCCATAAACAGAGAATGGCTTTCTGTATTCAATAAGGCATTCTCATATTCTGTCTGAAAGGCATTGCATAAAAACATAAATTTCTCCGCATCAGAATAATTGATATTATTCAGCATACAGTTGGTTTTGTATACAGAATAACAATCCTGCCGTGTAATTATAAATACTTTATCTGCATTATCTATCAAATCACCTTTCTCATCACTGAATGCAGAATCCGTGTCCACAATAATAAAGTCATACACATTGGTTTTTTTAATCTGCTCAATCAGGTAAGAAAACATTCCAAAGCTGATATTATATGCGCTGATAGCTGCCCGGAAAGGCGGAAGATATTCAAACAATTCCCTTCGTATGTAACTTTGTACCTTAATATACAGCTGTTCATTTCCTATCTGAAATTCTGGCAGCAATTCATTTGGAATCGGTATTGTATTATTCAGAAAAAACTGAAAATTCTGTACAAATTCTGCATCAATATACAGCACTCGTTTATGCGCCTGCGACAGACAAGCCGCTATTCCTACAGCAATTGTTGTTTTCCCTGCACCGCCGCTTGCAGATGACACAAGCACTGTCTGGGTCTGCTTTTTTATCTCAGTTTTCACACGCAGAGATTCTGAACTGGAACCTGTGATTTCATTAAAAATTTCTTTTACGTTCTTGGCATATTTAAAAATTTTTGTTGCCAGTAAATCACCGGTCTGACCATCAGAGGGCTGTTCTGTCATAAGAAAAACATTTCCGATATTATGCCGCTGCAGTTCAATGGAATAAAAGTCTTCGCTCACGACTAATATATCCATTTTCTGCGGTGAGGAAAACAAAGACTCAAAATAGCTTTTCTCTGTAATAATCTCCAGATCAATCTTGTCAAAAAAAGTTTCTGCGAATTTCTGCTGTAACGGAGCAATATAATTCTCGTCCATATCCGCAATTACAATTCTCGGTTTTCCCACTGCATTTCACCGCCTCATCTTATCAATACCTGAAAATCACTGTTCGCCAGTCGGACTATATCCCCGTTTTTAATCGGGACTGCTTTATGTGCAGTCAGTTTCTGGCGATTCACATAAGTACCGTTTGCACTGCCCATATCTTCAATCCTGAAACCAAATTCATTATGAATAATTTTGCAATGCACTCTGCTGATTGCCCCGTTAAATGAAATCACACCATTAACAGCGTCTGCTTTTTTACCGATAATATATTCATTCTTATCTACAACCAGTTCAAATCGAATCGGAGCGTGTAACGCAATCAATCGCATTTGCTGTGCATTAACAGCAGTATCTTCCTGAGCTGATACTTCCCGGCTTTGCACCGGCTCTCCGCCCCGCACATAACCTGCAAGAGCAGTCAAGGTCAGTGTGCTGTCTGATAAATTTCTTTCTAAAGAAACGGTTGACGGAGACTGCAAAGACGGATTCTGATGAATTGTCTCAATCAGCCTTGTCCTCAGCTGCGTTTCAAAGGCTGTATAATCCGTGTAAGTATGTCGCTGAACAGGAATGTACACCAGGCTTACTTTTAAATTACTGACATTAACAAATATCTTATCAAAGGATAAATCAATATTCTGACAGGATAAAAAGCCATTGTTTTTGACTTCAATCACAGTCCGGAGAAGACTGGAAACTATATTCATGAAACTGTTGCTGTCCAGATTCGGCAGTAAATCCTGCAATGTACGATACGAATTCACTTCATAATATAACGCAATTTTTCCGTTATACAAAAGTTTCATACAGCGGACAAAGTTCATATCACTCTGGCTTTGCAGCACTTTGTATTCTGTAATGAGAAAGTCCTTGCTGTCGTTTAAGATATACATGAAATTTATGCCGGATTGTTTTTCTGTCAGCACACCGCTTTCTATCAAAGGATTCATAATCTTCACTTCCTGTCTTCTTATACTCGACGCTATAGCAAAACGAACATACGGTGCTGAATAGAAATTTCACAGGACAAGGAAAGCTTTTGAAGGCATACTGGCGTATGGCAAAAAAGCTTGACACAGTCATGTGGAATTTATATCAGCAGAGGTGTTTGGTTTGCTGTAGCGGCGAGTATATACTATTCACCACAAACGGCAGTTACCGGATACCATAACTGCCATTTGTGATGAATAGCGAACCTGTTTTTCAGGTTCACTATCATCATTTTTTAAGCTGCTGAAAATCAGGCAGACTTCTTCTTTTTCTTACCAAAGAATATCAACAGACCTGTGCCGATACCAGCTGCACCGACGCCGCCAATGGAGCCCCAGAACAGCGGTTTGTTTGCATACCAGCGAACGAACATATTAGTGGATACCGTTACTGCTTTTTCAAAGGCGTATGCACTGGCAAAATCATCTGAATCGGTATCAGTAATGTTTCCTGCCATGTCTTCTGCAACAAGACGGACACTCTGTGCTTTCTTGCTTTCGCTGATGTCAAAAGAGCCATTATAGTTGTTTGCATCTTCTGTGAAATCAGTAACCTGATCCACTTCATTGCCGTCTACATATATCTTAACCGATTTCAAGCCAATTGTATCGTAGACATCATACCCAACTGTAAGCTTCTGCCCATTGAAAATAGACTTGTCAAGACCTGTTACACTGGTCAGTTCAGGTGCTGTTGAATCCACACGGAACAAGATTGACTGATCTTCATAGTTTGTATTTTCCGGCGTGTTTCCTGCCTCATCTTCAGAAGAAACTACCATTTTATACACACCGTCTGATGCAAAATTTTCCTTGCTGATGGTATAATCATACTGATACCAGCCGCTTTCTCCGGTAGATACCTCGTCATTGATAACAGGTGTTATTTCATATCCGGTATCTTCCAGAGGCTTACCGTCTTTTGTAATCACAATGGAAAGTGAGTTCTCAACAAGCTTGTCTGCATTATATTCAGTAATAACAAGATCCTTGTCCAGACTCCTTACATACTGACCGCCATCTGAAATCAGATACATCAGATATTCGCTGTACTCATAAACAGAGCCAAAACGATTAACTGTAAACTTCACTTCTGTGGTTTCCGTGTTTCCGGCTTTATCAGTGAGTGTTACAGTGAGTGTGTAAATACCATCATTCTCCTGAACCTTCTTGAAAGTGTCAAAAACACCTTCACCGGAAGAACCGTTCATTTTCAGATTCCTGATAAATTCTTCTGTTACATCTACGTCTTTCTCACCCTTGCGGGTTCTGAGCAGTTGAATTTCATAGCTGTCATAGTTTATATCGCCGAAACTGATTGCAAGTTCAAGAGCATCT
>CAMCMW010000180.1 GCA_945876155.1 uncultured Ruminococcus sp.
GGGAATTATCTGAGCAGTCATAGAAATCGCCGTAGGTGTGGGCTGCGAGGGGGGTTAAATACCTTTTTGCGCTCATCAGCTCATTGCATTTTCCGCAATAGATTTGCAGTGTGTACGAACCCTTGCTTACGCAGGTTGAGGGGTAAACGTTGATTTTTTTCGCATATCCGGCAACGTGCTGGCAGGCGGCTGGCTTATAAGTCAGAGTTACCGTCATTATCTTATTTTCTTGCACACTCACGTTGGCACCTGTGTTGTATTCATAGGTAATTGTGCCGCCGTTCTCATTGAAACCGGTCAGTTTGCCTTCAGCTGTCAGCGTTGCGCCGGTAACGCTTTCTTTGTCCACTTTGGAAAAATTACCGCCTTTACTTTCTATCAGTGCTTTAAGGTCATATTCATCATCAACCTCGCCTATGTCGAAGGTGTTGCCGTCGAGGACCAGACGATGGTCATTACTCGTAAAGTTCATTGACTCTAAATCAAGGCAAGTGAGATTGTTTGTGTTGCAGCACAAAATATACAGTTTTTTACAGTCTTTTAAATCAAGTCTGGTGAGATTGTTGGTGTGGCAGGTCAAATTTATCAAACTTGTACAGCCACTTAAATTAAGGCTTTGGAGTTTGTTGTTGTTGCAGACCAAGCTTTCCAAAAATTTACAGCTACTCACATCAAGGGTGGTGAGATTTCCATTTCTTTCGCACTCCAAAATTTTCAAATTTTTACAGCCACTTGTATTAAGGAGGGTGAGATTATTATTATATGTGCATTCTAATGTTTCCAAACTTGAACTACCACTCACATCAAGGCTGGTGAGATTGTTACCGTTGCATTTCAGAGTTTTCAGAGCAGTAAAGTATTTAATACCAGTAAGGTCAGCAATTTCTTTATTACTACAGTCAATTTCCGTTACTGCCGCAATTTCTCCGGCTGAGAGAACGCCGTCTGAGCCGTAAGACTGTGACTGAATCCATTTTCTGAATTTTTCGTCAGGGAAAGTTGTTTCGTTGATTTTGATTGCTTTGCAGACAGTACACTGGGAGTTGGCATCAAATGTATGTCTTTCATTTAAACCGCAGTCTTTACACTCGTGCGTATCAGTTGTAATAATAGTAAAATTATGCGCCTAATCGCTTGATTTACTGTTATTATATGTAACACAGACGGTTGTTGCAAAAACCTTTGCTCCGCCTAAAACAGGGTAATTCTGCTTGTCTTCGCCTGTGAGTGTCTGTCCCCAGACTGTGCCGTCATAAGTGGTACTGCCTACTGTAAAGACCTGTGAAAGAAGATAAGCAACCTCGCCGCTTTTGAACTGGGCTTCGGTTTTGCTTTCGGCTGAGTCTGAACCGTAACCGTTACCAATGCCAGTTGATGCTTTTCCTGCAAGATAATAGCAGTTTGTGATTTTGCTGTTATTATTTCCGCACACGCCGCCGACATCGCCTGAACCGCTGACTGAGCCTGTGTTATAGCAGTTTGTGATTGTACTGTCAAAATTCTCTCCGCACACGCCGCCGACATTGCCTGAACCGCTGACTGAGCCTGTGTTATAGCAGTTTGTGATTGTGCCGCCTTCATTATATCCGCACACACCGCCGACAAATTTAGCACCATTGAAATAGGAATCAACAATGCCGACATTGGAAACACTGCCGTAAAATACATAGCCGAACAAGCCGACATTATATTTGTTTGAATCATTAAAATACAATCCGCTTATGGTGTGATTCTGTCCGTCAAATGTGCCACTGTATTCGTTTGAACTGTTACCAATAGGCGTCCAGCTTATGAAGTCTGTGCCGTTCGGATTGCCGTTTGCGTTCAGAACATTGTTGTTTACGGTAATATCGTCCGTGAGAACTGCGTTTTTACTTTCATAGGTGCTGTTCACCTTATCCGCAAACCAGTAAAGCTGACCTGCGCTGGAGATTTCGTAAACTGTGTCTTTACTTCCGTTATTGTCAATGTCATATTTGTTTGTTGTCTTTGTTGCCGGCTCATAATCGCCTTTACAAAGGGCGCAGATACCGTTTTGGTGGGAATGATAGCCGATAGCATCACATACTGTGCCGTTTGAAAATTCTTCGGCGGTTTTGCTTTCGGCTGAGCCTGAGACTGCATCTACACCAATACCTTTTGTTGCTGTGCCTTCAAGGTAATAGCAGTTTGTGATATTGCCGTCAGCATTCCCTCCGCACACGCCGCCGACATCAGCATAAGTGTCAGTTGCGGTGATATTGCCTGTGTTATAGCAGTATGTGATTCTACCGTTGCCATTCAATCCGCACACGCCGCCGACATTCTCTGTTCCGCTGACTGAGCCTGTGTTATAGCAGTATGTGATATTGCCATAAGCAGCATTAAATCCGCACACGCCGCCGACACCATTTGTTCCGCTGACTGTTCCTGTGTTATAGCAGTTTGTGATTGTGCCGTCATTCTCTCCGCACACGCCGCCGACTCCATTTTGACCCTTGAAATAGGAATCAACAACGCCAACATTGGAAACACTGCCGCCGCTTCCTACATCGCCGAACAAGCCGACAATTACTTTAGTTGTATCATTGAAATACAATCCGCTTATAGTGTGTTTCTGTCCGTCAAATGTGCCGGTGTATTGGCATGAACTTTTACCGATAGGCGTCCAGTCAATCCAGCCTGTTGTCTTTGTTCCGTTACAGTTTGCAACATTGCCTGTGTTCACGGTAATATCCTTTGTGAGGACTGCGTTTATTGAAGTAGTTCCACTGTTTACCTCTGCCGCAAACCAGTAAAGCTCCTCCGCTGTTCCGATTTGGTAAGGAAAGCCACCACCGTCACCTTCCGGCTCTTTCGGTGTAATTGTTCCTTCCGCACTCGCTTTAAGTCCGAAGTCGATATTGCTGAATATTCCGCTGGGGAAATATAACAGCATTATCATGAACATTACCGCCGCTGATATAAAGGCGACGGGTTTTTTAAGCGTTTTCGTCATATAAAATGTCCTCCTTAGATGTTCTCATATTTATAACCGGATTTCTCCGGGTTACATCGTACATATTCATTATACAGTATCTGTCCCGGTATTGTCAATATTTTTGCAACTAAAAAACTTGATTATTCTTAAAATGTAACAAAATTATGCTAAACATGGAACGAAACGTTGTTTTGCAGTCTGAGCACTCGCTTTTCGGTTCTATGTTATATACAAAAGAAACACTCTGATTTTATTATATTCACAGGCGAAAAAGCTGGTGTGATTTTCATGGTTCATCAACGTCCGCTTTCCCGGAGTTTGTGTATGCTGACATAATTTCCTCCATTTACCGTATCTTGTCAACTTATTTAATAAATTTACTTATATATAATTATATTATCATCTTTCACTCTTCTTGTCAATATTTTTTCCGTGAACCGCATTTTAAGTGCGTGAAAGGCAGATTGCCAATGAAACTGCTTGACAAGTGCGGAGTAATGGGGTAATATGGTATTATAATATTTTTTGCGACTGAAAGGGGGGGTTACAAATGGTATATACTGTAACTTTTAATCCGGCAATTGATTATGTGGTGCATACTGATGAAATGCAGGTTGGAAGTGTTAACCGTTCCCGGCGTGAAGAAATATATTTCGGCGGAAAGGGAATCAATGTTTCGGTTGTTCTGAGTGAACTCGGGATAACATCAAAGGCACTGGGATTTGTTGCCGGTTTTACCGGAAAGGCAATAGAAGAAGGCGTTCAGCAGACGGGGGTGGAAACTGATTTTGTTCACCTCGGCAGCGGTTTTTCCAGAATCAATGTAAAAATCAAATCCAGTGACGAAACTGACCTCAATGGTCAGGGACCGGAAATCAGTGACACGGCTATATCAGCACTCTATGAGAAACTGGACAGGCTCAAAGATGGTGATACTCTTGTTCTTGCAGGAAGTGTCCCGGATACCCTGCCGTCGGACATTTATGAGAAAATCCTTGCACGCCTTTCCGGAAAGAGGATAAAGGCTGTTGTTGACGCAACAGGGAATCTGCTCCTGAACGTTCTGAAGTATAAGCCTTTTCTGGTTAAGCCAAATAATCATGAGCTTGGAGAAATGTTCGGCGTAACGCTGACCGGTGAAGATGAAATTTTAAAATATGCCGGAAAGTTGAAAGAAATGGGGGCAGCAAACGTACTGGTTTCTATGGCGGGAGAGGGTGCAGTCCTTTTAGATGAGAACGGTGGTGTTCACAGATGCGGCGTTTGTAGTGGAAAAGTGAAAAATTCTGTGGGTGCCGGAGACTCCATGGTTGCAGGATTTCTTGCAGGCTCTTTGGAGGGTGACTATGAATACGCTCTTAAACTTGGTACTGCTGCCGGCGGTGCAACGGCGTTTTCAGACGGTCTGGCAAAAAAAGAGGATATCTTCAGACTGCTGGAGCAGCTTTAAGTTTCTGATAATAATTTGTGAATGGAGGATACCGTATGCCTGAAAAATCTACAAGAGAAGACAGAATTGAAGTCTTCCTCGACACACAGAACTGGATAAAACAAAATGCCGTCCTTTCGGAATCTGTTAAAAGAGCAAAGAAACACACTGAGATTTTCTATGAAAATAATTACCCGGTGTTTGACAGAAAGCCGAAGGATACAACTGTAAAAGTTTCAAAGGACAGAAGTTACCAGGCGGCAATGAGATTGTCAGAGGAGTATGAGGGAAAGAAGATTGCTGTACTTAATTTTGCAAATGCCTTTCATGCAGGGGGCGGTGTGAAAAGGGGTGCGAGTGCGCAGGAGGAAAGTCTTTGCAGAACATCAAC
>CAMCMW010000181.1 GCA_945876155.1 uncultured Ruminococcus sp.
TCTGTGCATCGGCGTACTGCTTTTCGATATCGCCGTCTGCTCTGATATTCTTTATAAGTATTACCTTGCTGTTAAGGTGGTCGTATGCAACCAGTTCGTCATAGAGGAACAGGTGACAGTCCGGCATTTTTGTGTCGTCCTCCGGAACGTTTGTAAGCTTTGTTTCGGTGTATCTTACAGTGTCGTATCCAAAATATCCTACAAATCCGCCTGTGAGATTAGGTACGTTTCTGAGTTTCGGAGAAGTGTAGTCTTTGAGTATCTCACTCAGAAAGCTTACCGGATTGGTTATCTGTTGGGCTTGGGTTTTACCTTCCTTTTTTATTTCCGCACGTCCTCTGTCAATTACAACTTCCATGAGAGGATTTATTCCGATAAATGAATATTTGCCCCACTGTGTACCGTTGTTTACAGATTCAAGGATAAAGGCATTTTCCTCGCCTCTCTGTAACGCCTTGAAGATGTGTACAGGCGTAAAGGAATCTGACATAACGTCGTAAAAGACAGGGTGAACCTTATAACCCTTTATCTCATTTTTCAGCTGTTCAATATCCGGATAAATCATTGCTATTACTCCTTTTCGATAATTGTATTTTAAGACAACAAAAAATGCCTACCGTCCTGGTAAAGGGACGATAGACATCGTGGTGCCACCCAATTTCAAAAGCATAAGCTTAAAAACTTCACTTTACTTTTTCAGATACGCAGACTTTGAAGTCCTGAATATCCTACCCCTGTAACGTGGGGAAAACGGCGACAGATACTCGTTAAACCTTTCACTGTGCTTCTCACAAATCCATTCATCAGACAGCGTGTGTACCGGAATCACACCAACCTCCGGCTCTCTGCGACATCGTTTTGCCGATTACTTACCTTTGCTCTTAGAATTTAAAAAATATTATGGACTAATTATAAAACCATTTTTTCAGTTTGTCAATATTATTTTCAAGTTAAAATATAAAAATTATTCATGCCGTTTTCTGAGTCTGCCAATCAGTTTTATAAAAAGAACCGTTAAAGCAATTCCCAGAACTGCACCCGAAAAGTCAATTAAAACATCACGCAGCTGACAGTTTCTGCCGGGTACGAAATACTGGTGAAACTCGTCGCTTGCGGCGTATATCAAACAAAACAGTGCAGAAAAAAGCAGGGATAGTCTGAGTGATAACTTTTCAAAGCCTCTGAAAGCATTATATGTAAGTATTCCTAAAACTGTGTAGACTGAAAAATGTGCAAGCTTTCTTACTATAAACTGACAGCGGTCCAGCAGCATATTTTTATAAGCATCGTCAAATTCCTCAAAAGAAGGCTCAAAAAAACCGGCAAGTATTTCAGCCGGCAGACTGCTTGTTTGGGTTGAATTGTCAGCGTTCTGTGCTGAAAACAGAAATATCACGGTTATCCATGCAACAACCGGAATCCAGCGGATAAAAGTACTTTTTTTCATAATTTTCCCTTTCTGTTTTTATTTTAACACAGTAAAGAGAATATGTCAAATGAAAAAAATATTGAAAAATTTTTGAAAAGGTGGTAAAATTAAGAGTATACATAATAAAAGTTTTTATCTGAAAGGAACGGTGAGGATAATGAAACTTTGCGCAGGACAGTGCAGATACCTTATTGCGCTGTACCATTTAAGCGGCATTAACCACGTTGTGAGGTCAGTTGATATAGCCAACACGCTTTCGGTTACAAGACCAAGCGTCAGCCGTATGCTTAAATGTATGGCAAGGCTTGAATTTATAGAGCCGGATTATTCGGCAAGCGTTAAACTTACTGATAAGGGCAGGGAAACGGCTGAACGTCTTGCCAAAGACTTCCATGACGTTAACGCTTTTTTCACTGATATCCTCAGACTTGATGAAAATGACGCATACGACCAGAGCATACAGTTTTTAGCGTCGTTTCCTGAGCATACGGTTGAAAGACTGTCGGCTGTAACACGGAATACCCTTGCCAAAAGGAGAGGGAAAAAGTCTGATAAAAATTATAGTGAAATCAAAAAATAATTTTGTTTTCACTATAATAATATATTTTATTGCCTTGCACATCCGCTTACTTCGTAAGCTCCGTGCATATCGGCTAATAGTAAACGAAAAAAATATTTTTCGTTTACTAAAAATTTGTCTTATTTTGAAAATAAAGCTTTATTTTTTGGAAATGATGTGCTATAATAGATATGTGTGTATTTCTTGGACAGAAATACTTTTTCAGCAAAAATTCGGCGTGCCGGCTGCCGTAAAAAGCGGCGCTGCATACGGGAATACTTATCCTGATATATATGCGGCTTATGGAGAATAATATGAGAGCGGTTATAACAGTAATCGGTAAGGACAATGTTGGAATACTTGCTAAGGTAAGCACTATCTGTGCTGAATACAATGCAAACGTAATGGACGTTACACAGAGCGTTCTGCAGGATATGTTTGCTATGATAATGATGGTTGATATTTCCAAGATGAACTCAGATTTTGTTGTTCTGGGGGATAAGCTCAAGGAACTGGGCGATACACTGGGACTTTCAATCCACACAATGCACGAGGACATTTTTAACTCAATGCACAGAATCTAATCTGCTTTAAGGAGAAACTTTTAAATGCTGAATTATAATGCTTATGATATACTTGAAACCATAAGAATGATCCAGGACGAATGTCTTGACATAAGAACAATCACAATGGGAATATCGCTCCTTGACTGTATCGACAGCGATATTGACAGAGCCTGTGAAAAGGTTTACGAGAAGATAACAACAAAGGCGAAGGACCTTGTAAAGGTGGGCGAAAGAATCGAAAAGGAGTACGGTATTCCGATTATCCACAAGAGAATTTCCGTAACGCCAATTGCTATCGTTTCCGCTGCGTGCAAGGCTAAAAATCCTGTTAAATTTGCACTTACACTTCAGAAGGCGGCTGATACCTGCGGAGTAAACTTTATAGGCGGATATTCTGCCCTTGTACAGAAAGGCTTCAGCGCCGGAGATGTCGAGCTTATCAACTCAATCCCGGAGGCACTTTCTGTTACTTCCAATATCTGTTCCTCTGTAAATGTAGGTTCAAGCAAGACTGGTATCAACATGGACGCTGTTGCCATGATGGGTAAGATAATAAAGCAGTCTGCTGAAATCACTGCCGACAATCAGTGTATCGGACCTGCAAAGCTTGTTGTATTCTGCAACGCTCCGGAGGACAATCCGTTTATGGCTGGCGCATTCCACGGCACAGGTGAGCCGGACTGCGTAATCAACGTGGGCGTTTCGGGACCGGGTGTTGTCCGTTCTGCAATAAAAAAATATCCGGACGCATCAATTGATGAAATTGCTGACATAATAAAGAAAACAGCCTTCAAGATAACAAGAATGGGACAGCTTGTAGGCTCAAAGGCATCACAGATGCTGGGAGTACCTTTTGGTATTGTTGACCTTTCACTTGCTCCGACTCCGGCAGTAGGTGACAGTGTTGCACATATTCTTGAAGAGATAGGACTTGAATCCTGCGGTACACACGGAACAACAGCCGCTCTTGCACTTCTGAATGATGCAGTAAAGAAGGGCGGAGTTATGGCGTCCTCAAATGTAGGCGGACTTTCCGGTGCATTTATTCCGGTATCAGAGGATGCTGGAATGATAGACGCTGTAAACTGCGGCGCTCTTGGAATCGAAAAGCTTGAAGCTATGACTGCGGTATGCTCCGTTGGTCTTGACATGATAGTTGTACCGGGTGATATCACTCCTGAAACTATTTCCGCTATTATTGCCGACGAGGCTGCTATCGGAATGGTAAACAACAAGACTACAGCAGTACGTCTTATTCCGGCAATCGGCAAGAATGTAGGGGAGACTCTTGAATTCGGCGGACTTCTGGGCAGCGGTCCTGTAATGAACGTAAATACCAAGTCACCGGCTAAGTTTATTTCAAGAGGCGGAAGAATACCTGCGCCAATGCACAGCATCAAAAACTGATTTCACTGAAAGGTTTAAGGTGGGCACTATGGAAAGCGTTGTAAACAAAATAATTGAGATTGACCGTATGGCCGACAGCAGAATCAATGACGCCAGAAAGCGCAGTGATGAAATATTAAGCGAAACAGAGGAAAAGTGCAGAAAGCTCAGAAACGACATCTGCATTGCCGCTGACAAACGAATCGCCGAAATAGAAAAAATCAACAAGACTGATTTTGATGATAAGGTGTCTGAGCTGGAAAAGAAGTACAGTACCGAAAAGCAGGAAATGGACAGATTTTTCGACAGCCGTCATACAGAAATTGAAAACAGTATTTTTGCAGAAATAGTAGGTGAGTGATTTGAAGTCTTCTGAAAACGCTACCATTGCCAAAGCCCGTTCAATTTACGGGAAAAGGCTGAAATACAATGACTATACTGAGCTTGCCTCACGAAAAAAAGTAACTGATGCAGCCGAGTATTTAAAAAAGAATACTTACTTTTCAGACGCACTTGCAAATATTGACACATCGACTATTCACAGAGGTTTTCTTGAATCTGTCCTGAATAAGGCGTATTATGACGGCTATGAAAGGCTTTGTAAATTTCAGCATCTTGACCGTCAGCCATTTTTCAATTTTCTGCTTGTGCGTCAGGAGATAAGGGAACTGCTCAAAGCACTGCTCTATCTTAACAATGACAGCAATGATGTCTATATCGAATCAATGCACACGTATATGATTGAAAAATCCGGCATTGACCTTATGGCACTTGCAAAAGCATCTGATTTCAAGGCGGTATTGAAGGTAATAAG
>CAMCMW010000182.1 GCA_945876155.1 uncultured Ruminococcus sp.
TAAACAGCTACTGCTCCGACGTTAAAAAAGCATTAATTTTTATAAACGACTTAGAAGCTGGGGCGGATATGCAGCAACAGCTCTGCAACAGTCAGCACATCTATTCTGATGAAGACAAAAAGGCTGAAATTCAAAGAATTGCTCTGAAAGAAAGCTTTGACTGTGATGCTCTTATAACAACAAAGGTTGCTGAAAACGGTCTGTCTCTCCATGATGAAAATCTGTCTGTTATTGTTGCAGAAACCTATGACCCTGTTGTTTTACAGCAGGTTATAGGCAGAGCAAGAGTTAACCGCAGAAACCCTCGTGAAATTGTTGTGCTTATTCCAGATTACGGTCTCAGCCATCTTGGAAGTATTGAGGGCAAACTTTATATGAATCTGACTGAATTCAAAAAAGTTATCGACAATCCTGACTTTGCTATGCAATATCTTCAGCAGCCAAATCCATATATTTATTATGATGCAATTCTTAAAAAGCCTGTTGTCAACCACATTGGCTACCAGCAGTTACAGATACAGCTTGACCACATAAAAATCTTAAAAGCAAATGAGCTGGAACAGCCTCATGCTCATGTACGCAAAATATTGAAACTTTACGGCAAGCCTACTGACAATATTGAAGAACTGTTTATTGATTACGACAATACAAAGGATTGTAAGGTACGTATAGCATCAGCATGGGGTAGATATAAGAACAGTGACAGAGATGCACAAGCTTTGAAAACACTTAAAGAAGAACTTAAAACAGCCTGCAACGAAACAGGTGCTTACCCGAAAGAACTGAAATCCAACATTCAGATTGATACAGTTAACGATATTTTGTTGTTCGCTGGTATCAATGAAATAGTACTGCCAGAAATCAGGAAATTTGAAATCTCAGACAGAAACGCTCCTGGATTAGTTGACTAACTGAATTATATATTATATTGGTGAAGGACAGAACACCGTCCTTTACCGAATGTAATAACCAAAAAGCAAATCACATATCATTCAATAGAAGGGAGGTTCTGACATGAAGGAAAAGTTACATACTCAAAGCACGTTTAAAAACATAAGCGTGGAGGAACTCAAAAAAATTGTCACCATGAAAGTGGAAAAACTGATAAACGTTAAGCTGAAAAAAGCCAGCTGACGGAATAAAATAATGTGAAAAGGAGGTGTGGTCAATGCCAAAAGTCGGAATCTACTGCCGTTTATCAATTGAAGATAAGAACAAGCTGAAAACCGATGACAGTCAGAGCATACAGAATCAGAAAGCCATGCTGTGTGACTACTGCCATGAGCGTGACTGGGAAATTTATGACATCTACTGCGATGACGGATACAGCGGTATTGACCGCACCCGTCCCGCATTCAACCGCCTGCTCCATGACTGTGAAACTGGAAAAATCAATATTGTTCTCTGCAAGGACCAGTCACGTTTTTCCCGTGATACGGTTGTAATCGAGCAGTACATCAATGACAAGTTCCTGGAATGGGGAATCCGTTTTATCGGCGTTGCGGATAATGCCGACTCGGACAGCGAAATGTACGGTACAATGCGGCTTTTCACAAGTGCTTACAACGAAATGTATGTCAAGGATATATCCGCAAAAATCCGCCGTACACTTACATACAAGAGAGAGCAGGGGCAGTTTATCGGTTCGTTTGCACCATACGGCTATGCAATTGACCCAGTTGACAAGCATCATCTGATTATTGATGAGGAAACCGCTCCCAATGTGCGGCTGATTTTTGAGATGTACATTCAGGGAAACGGCTATCGGAAAATCGTTCAGGAGCTGAACAGCCGTGGAATTCTAAGTCCTTCTGCATACAAACGTCAGACTGGTTCAAAATATGTTAACAGCAATGCCGACGCAAGCAACGCTAAGGGGCTGTGGACACAATCTACAATTGCTGCAATACTCCGCAATGAAATGTATACAGGCACACTGGTACAGGGTAAATCTCATCATATAAGCTACAAAAACAAAAAGCGAAAGAAAGTGGCAAAGGACGAATGGGTTAAAGTTCCCGATACCCATGAGCCAATTATTGACCGTGATACATGGGAACGTACCCAGGAACGTCTGAACAGCCGTACCCGTTCAAGCCGCAGTTCACAGGAGCTTTCACCGCTGTCGGGAAAGGTCAGATGTGCGGTGTGCGGTCGTCCTATGAAACGCAATGTTTATTATAACAAGGCGAAGACCATTCAGTATTACGGCTTGCAGTGTGCTACATACAAGACTGGAGCAATGAACTGTCCCAATGTTAAAACCATAAGCGGAAAGGCACTGGAAGAAAAAATTATCGAAGAGCTGAACTTAATTGTTGAGCAGTACTGTCAGACCGATGAAATCAGGTTGACTGACTTTCACACTGAACAAATTACAGCACTGGAAACTCAGATTGAAAAGCTGACAGCACAGCAGACAGCCGCCAAAGCAAGGCTTACCAAAATGTACAAGGACAGACTGGACGGTCTGATTTCGGATAAGGAATATTCCATGTTCCGTGATGTACTGTTTGCAGAGGAGCAGGAAATTTCACAGCGTATTGAGGATTTGACAAATCAGCTGGAAACGCTTTCAGCCAGAAAGACAAACGCAGAAAACCAACGTGCAATCATAGAAAAATACACCCATTTCACAAAGCTTGACCGAACCATAGCTGATGAATTTATCGACTATATCGAGATAGGCGAAGTCAGCGATACAGGCGAAAGAGAGATACTGATTCACTGGAAGATATAGAACAATCTCACCACTTATTAATGCAAAAAAGCTGTATATTGTTATTGACAATGAGAGTACTTTGCTGTATAATAAAAAATAGGATAAATTAGATTTTGAAACAGGAGGTAGCTAATATGCAAATGTGTCCTAATTGTGACAAAGTTTATGATGAATCTGAATATAGTAGATGCCCATATTGTCACGATGATGATTATGGAGAAAAAATCAATATTGTATATGACGACAATATAGGTGAGGCTTTGGAACTTACAGATGATGAATACGAAGAATTTAAAAAGACTCACCCAGATTATCGTTAAGGTTAATACTCCAATAACTTTCAATTTATGCAAGTAATACAATAACAAAAGCAATCCCGAAAGCGGTTTTTTCAGACTGCTTTCGGGATTAAAATTTATATGTTGTACCATTGTTTTTAACTATGTTTAAGAACATTCGCCATGTCCCGCATCAAGCACAATAACCGGCTTATCACTCTGAACGGAACCGATAACAGGGAGAGATTTATTGTCCATATACCGGTAGGAGCAGAAAACAGCGCCTGCACATACAGCAACAGCTGATGTAACAACGATAAGTCTTTTTATAATCTTTTTGTTTATCTTTTTCATAAGCACACCTACTTTTGAAACTTGTCTTGTTAATGCTTATGAGTGAATAAACAAAATTATTCCTCAGTCTGTCACAATAAATGCCCTTACCCATTCTTTGGTATCAACTACATACTCAAGCGCAAATAAAATTTGTTCAAGCTTTGACTTTGGAATACCATTGAGAATTTTTAGCAATTCATCATCGTCCATTTTTCCAAACAATGGTATGAGTATATCATTTATTTCTGAACATCTTGGATTTTCACCTTTATAGCGTGGGTCATCAATGTCGTTCCATGCTTTATCCAGTTCATCAAGTAATTCTTCAATCATAGTTTTTATCTCTCCTTTTCCAATATACTTTGTATTTATTATATTACATTAATCATTGCTGTGCAACATTCAGAACAGCTTTAATTTCCCCCCCGATACAAACCCCGAAAATCCACAGCTTTGCAGTTTGTCAAGAAAAACTCTCTGATTTTTCGGTCTTGCAAAAAGCGACACGTCATACTTGTCACGCATAGCCTCAGCCTCACGGTATGCGTCAACAAAATCATTTTCATATAAAAGGGCAATTTTCGGTTTGGTGGAAATTTGTCTTTCCATCTCCGACAGTATCGCAAAAATTCTCTCAAACCCGATAGAGAATCCGCACGCCGGAACAGTTTCCCCGGTAAACTTACCGATAAGATTATCGTATCTTCCTCCGCCGGCAACAGAACCGGAAAACTTGTCGCTCTGAATCTCAAAAACAGTCCCTGTGTAGTACCCCTGACCACGCACCAGCGAAATGTCAAACTTTACCTGATACTTACCGCCGGACAGTTCACTGCATACATCAATAATGTTTGCAAGTCCGGAAGTGACTGTATTGTCCCCGAGAATTTTTTCAGCGTCAGCCAGTGTAAACTCCTGTCCGGACAGTAATTCTGCAAAATTGCGTACAGCCTGTGCCGGAAATCCCTTTTCTTCCAGTTCGGACAGCACTCCGTCTTTACCGTTTTTGTCAAGCTTGTCAAAGCTGATGCACACTGAATTCAGCTGACTTTCCTCAAATCCCATTTTCAGCAGCAGTGCATTGAGCAGTCTGCGGTCATTTACCTTAATGGTAAAATCCCCGATATCAAGCTTTGAAAGCGCATTTGCAGTAACCGTTATCAGCTCAGTTTCACACGCCGGACTGCTGTCCCCTATTATGTCAATGTCACACTGCACAAACTCACGCAGTCTGCCTCTCTGGTTGCGCTCGGCACGGTAAGCCTTGTCTATCTGAATACACTTGAAGGGTGCCGGCAGATTCTGTCTGTTGGCGGAATAGTACCTTGAAAGAGGCAGAGTCAGGTCATAGCGCAGTCCCATATCAGCAATCTCACTGCCG
>CAMCMW010000183.1 GCA_945876155.1 uncultured Ruminococcus sp.
ATTATTTCAGATACAGGTTTGAGAGAAAAAATCGGCAGCGGTTTTGATATCATTACTGCAAATATTGTTGCTGATGTTCTTATTGCTATGAGTACGCTTTTCAGAAGTTTTCTCAAACCGGAATCAACTCTTATTATTTCGGGTATTATTACGGAACGCAAGTCTGAAGTGGTTGATGCAGTAATACAGGCTGGTTTTGAAGTTATCGAAGAGGCAGAGGGCGAAGGCTGGGCTGCTGTTATGCTTAAAATGAAGTGATATTAGTATAAAAATAGAGGGCGACCATTGGTTACCCTCTATTTTTTTTATCAAAGAAAAAGAGAGGGATTTCTCCCTCTCATTTTTTAGTTATTTTCATTCATTCCGCAGCACTTCTTATACTTCTTACCTGAACCGCATGGACACGGATCGTTATCACCAGGCTTTTTCTTTGATGAAGTCATTGTGATTGTACCTGCATTAGGTGCGTCCGGTTTTGCAACCTGTTCACGCTGAGGAGGAGTGTTCTTCTGAATCCTTACAGTCAGCAGCATTCTTACTGTGTCCTCACGGATAGACTCAACCATAGCGTCGAACATTTCAAAGCCTTCATATCTGTATTCAACAACCGGATTTTTCTGTCCGAACGCTCTCAGACCAATACCCTTTTTCAGCTCAGCCATATCGTCAATGTGGTTCATCCACTTTGTATCAACAACTTTAAGCAGTATTACACGTTCAAGCTCTCTGATAATCTGACCGCCGAATTCCTCTTCCTTAGCAGTATAAATTTCAAGCATTCTGTCTTCAAGGAACTTTGCAACATCTGCCTTTTTAAGCTCATCAAGCTGATTGTCATCATAATCAAGGTCTTCGTCACGCAGTACCCAGCCCAGGAAGTGGTCTTTAAGACCGATAAGGTTCCAGTTTTCCTTGTCATCATCATCAAGAAGATAACTGTTGACTGAGTCCGCAGCAAGTTCACGCATCATATTCAGAATACTTTCATGGAGGTCTTCGCCGTCAAGAACCTGTGAACGCTGTGTGTAGATAATCTCACGCTGTTTGTTGAGTACGTCGTCATAGTTGAGGACGTTCTTTCTGATACTGAAGTTTCTGCCCTCTACCTTTTTCTGTGAGGATTCAATTATCTTTGTCAGCATCTTGCTTTCAATCGGCATATCCTCTTCCACATTGAGGGTACTCATCATATTTTCAAGTCTGTCACCGGCAAATATACGCATAAGGTCGTCCTCAACTGAGAGGAAGAAACGGCTCTCACCCTCGTCGCCCTGACGTCCTGAACGTCCTCTGAGCTGATTGTCGATACGTCTTGACTCGTGACGCTCGGTACCCAGAATGTACAGTCCTCCGGCTGCCTTGACGTCCTTAGCCTTTTCCTTTACCTCGGCATTGAACTTGTCATAAAGTTCCTTGTAAACAGCTCTTGCGGCAAGAATTTCCTCATTGTCTGTATCGGCAAAACCAACAGCCTCGTTGATGATATCCTCGTCATATTCCCTCTTGCGCATTTCTGCCTTTGCAAGGAATTCGGCGTTACCGCCAAGCATGATATCAGTACCACGTCCTGCCATGTTTGTAGCACTGGTTACTGCCCCAAGCTTACCAGCCTGTGCAACGATTTCAGCTTCCTTTGCGTGATACTTCGCATTGAGGACTTCGTGCTTGATTCCCTTTCTTTTGAGCATTGCAGACAGCAGTTCAGACTTTTCAATTGAAATTGTACCGACCAGTACAGGCTGTCCCTTTTTATGACATTCAACAATCTGTTCGATAATAGCCTTGAATTTTCCGGCTTCTGTTCTGTAAATCTGGTCAGAATGGTCAACACGGATAACAGGCTTGTTTGTCGGAATTGCAATAACGTCAAGCTTGTAAATTTCTCTGAATTCGTCCTCTTCCGTCATAGCTGTACCTGTCATACCGGAAAGCTTTTTGTAAAGACGGAAGTAGTTCTGGAAAGTGATTGTCGCCAGAGTCTTTGACTCGTGGGCAATCTTAACGCCTTCCTTTGCCTCAATAGCCTGGTGCAGACCGTCATTGAAACGGCGTCCCAGCATAAGACGTCCGGTAAACTCATCAACGATGATTACCTCTCCGTCCTTTACAACGTAGTCGATATCAGCGTGCATAACACCGTGAGCCTTGAGTGCCTGGTTGATGTGGTGAAGCAGCGTCATATTTTCAGGGTCCATAAGGTTTACAACATTGAAGTACTTCTCAGCCTTCTTAACACCGGCACGGGTGATTGTGGCAGTTTTAGCCTTTTCGTCAATGATGTAATCGACATTCTCGTTTATCTCGTCCTGGTCCTGCTTGTCATCAATTTCAACGACTGTTGTGGACACAAGATTTTTTGCAAACTTGTCAACGATATCGTAAAGCTCTGTGGACTTGTCGCCACGTCCGGAAATGATAAGAGGTGTTCTTGCCTCGTCTATGAGAATTGAGTCAACCTCATCGACAATGGCAAAATTAGGCTTGCGCTGTACCCTGTCTTTTGCGTAGATTACCATGTTGTCACGCAGGTAGTCAAATCCAAGCTCGTTATTTGTAGCGTATGTAACGTCGCAGTTATATGCAGCTCTTCTCTCGTCATTTGTAAGACCGTGAAGAATACAGCCGACAGTAAGTCCTAAAAATCTCAGTACCTTACCCATTTCGTCAGACTGTGTTTTTGCAAGGTAATCGTTTACTGTTACAACGTGAACGCCCTTTCCTGACAGCGCATTGAGATATGCGGCAACGCAGGCAACAAGAGTTTTACCTTCACCAGTTTTCATTTCAGCGATACGTCCCTGGTGGAGAACTATAGCACCGATTATCTGAACCGGGAACGGCTTCTTGCCGAGGACTCTGTATGCGCCCTCACGAACAGTTGCAAGTGCCTCCGGAAGAATCATGTCAAGAGTTTCGCCTGTTTCAAGTCTGTCCCTGAAATTCTGTGTCTGAGCCTTCAGCTCTGTGTCAGACATTGCCTGATACTTTTCATCAAGTTCAAGAACGCTGTTTTTGATTGGCTCAATTCTTGCAAGTTCCTTTGTACTGTATGAGCCAAATATTTTACTAAATATACCCATTTATTAATCCGCCTTTATAATTTTTATTTTTTATTCAGAATCCGAATTTACAGAATCTTTAACAGCAGTCAAAAAAATACACAATTTTATTTTATAACAAATTGATTTTTTTGTCAATAGATTCCTTATAAAAAATTATCATGGCGAACGATTTCCCGGGTGTTTAACCGAAAACAGTTTGTATACTATCTTGTTTTCACTGACAGAAATACTCTGCCGCCCCGAAACCGGCATATCCGCTGAAAAAGCACTGTGAAAGTCATTACAGCAATCATTATGACACGGCAATACATTGCACAGTATAGCAGCATATTTTCTGATGCAGTTTTTGTTTATACTGCACCTGCCTGATTCATTGCTGTTAGCTTTTCCGTTTGACAAGCCGTTTTGCTGAGGCTGTTCAACGATATCATTTTCCGGAGAAACTGCAAAGACTGCATAGAAATACTCGCCGTTTCCCGAAAAGCAGAGAATACAGACTGCCGCCGCTGTTATTACATATTTAAGCGGTTTTAAAAGCTTCATACTTATTTTTTCCTTTTTTGATTTTCATTGTATTTACAAAAACCGGAGCATACACACTCATCACAAAGAGGTTTTCTTGCACGGCATACGTCACGTCCGAACTGTACTATCCTGTGGCAGAAATCCGATGAACCCTCCGGCGGAATAAGCTTTACAAGGTCTTTTTCCACCTTCTGAGGCTCTTTGTTAGCGGTAAGCCCCAGACGTCCGGTAATGCGTATAAAATGCGTATCGGTAACTATCGCCGGCTTTCCCCAGATATCTCCCATCAGAAGATTTGCGGTTTTACGTCCGACGCCTGAGATTGTCAGCAGGTCGTCCATATTGTCGGGAACCTGTCCGTTGAAATTATCTATAAGCTGATTTGCCATTTCCTTAATGCTTTTAGCCTTTGTCCTGAAAAAACCGCATGGTCTGACAGCCTCTTCCAGTTCATTCAAATCAGCCTGGGCAAAGGATTCAAGGGTCGGGTACTTTTTGAAAAGCTCCCTTGTTACTATGTTGACCCTTGCGTCAGTACACTGCGCAGATAATCTTGTAGCAATCATCAGTTCATAAGGTTCTGAATATTCAAGCGAACACACAGCGTCCGGGTACAGCTTTTCAAGTGCCTCACAGGCAAGGAGCGCTCTTTCTTTTTTAGTCATACATTCTGTCCGCCTTTTCAAGAACTGTTCTGTCCTGTGGGAAATTCAAAAGCAGCATAGCCTCACCAAAGGGTACAAGCCAGCTTTGTGAGATTTCCTCCTGCTGGATTTTTATTTTATCAGTTTTGAACTCGTTGCAGAAATACACGCAGTTTTTAATGGTCTTGTCAAGGGTTTTATAGGTATATTCCTGTCTGGTTTCAGTATCAATTTTTACTGTTATGCCCGTTTCCTCAAAGACTTCCCTTTCAGCAGTCCGGGACTCGTTTTCACCGTATTCAATATGACCTTTCGGAAAACCGATATGACCGCTGTCGTTTTTGATAAGCAGGTACTTCTTAACGCCGTCCTCACGGGTAAAAACAACAGAACCGCAGGTCTTTTCGTACAGGCAGTGGTAAACGCTTTTGAAGTACTTTTCACAGAACTGCGTCTTCTCTTTGATGTACGGCTCATACATGACA
>CAMCMW010000184.1 GCA_945876155.1 uncultured Ruminococcus sp.
ATTGTAAGATGACATAGACGAGTAAGGAGATGATGTTAGCAGTATATTATTTATCTCATAAATACCCAGTCTGTCGAGATATTCTGATACATAACGGCAGTTTTTTCTGTTTCCGGTCAAATCAATTATATCGGCAGTACTCCCCTTTGACACCACTATAACCCCCACTTCCTTGTCACCCAGCAGGGCAGTCTTTACAATTGCGTCCATAGCAAGGTTATAAACGGTACATGAACTGAAAATCAGCCCGAAGGAAATTAAAACAGAAAATGCACTGTACCTCCTGTTTCTGAAAATCAGATATGCTGATACGCAGAAAATCACCAGCACAGCGGTAATTACGCCAATATATTCTCCGGAAAGCTTTGCGTGGGTAAACTTATTTTTCCCGATAATCTCCGAAATTTTCAGCACAATCTGGCACATTGCCCCGGAAATCTTAAACAGCAAAGCCGAGTCAAGAAAAATCAGCAGTGAACCAATCATTGAAATCAGCAGAGCCGCCATGCAAACCGGTGTTATGATAAGGTTTGACAGCGGAGAAATCAGTGAAAACTCTCCGAAACATATAACCGAAACAGGCGTAACAGCCGCTGAAATACAGAGAAGATACACTATATTTCTGATAAACCGTCTGAATGTACTGTCCTCCCTCATGCCGGAAGTCATGTACGGTGCAAAAACACCAGCTCCAAGCGTTCCGGAAACCGAAAGCAGAAATGATTCATTTAAAATGGTAAAGGGATTTGAAATGGTCAGCAGAATTATTGCTGTGCCGACCGAATCGAATGAATCTGAATAGCGGAAAAACAGCGGTGCAAGATTGACAAGAGTCATCATAACAGAAGCCCTCATAACCGACGGCGACATTCCGCAGCAGAGTGCAAACAGCAGCATGAACAGTTCCAGCACCGCAAATTCAGTAATTTTTCCAACCTTAAATCTGCGGAGAATAAACGAAATAAGGGTGCAGAACAGCACAAGATGCAGACCGGACACAGCGGTAACATGACCTATTCCAGTTCTGTAAAGCATTGTCTTGTCGTTTTCGTCAAGTCCCGACTTATCCCCGAATAGCATACCCTTAATCATTCCGCCCTCGTCAGTCGAAACGGAGCTGTCAATAAGTCTGCAAACCCGTTCCCGAAACCGGAAAAGAGATTTCCTTACTGAAAATCCGCTCTTTTCCACAGATACATTTTCTGTCGAATCAGTTTGCAGGTAAATACCTTTTGATTTATAGTAATCCTGACTGCTGAACAAAAAAGTATTTTCAGGTGTCTTAACCTCAGCCTCAAAGCTCATGCTGTCACCGGGTTCACACATAACCGAATCCGTATAGACTATCAGTTTTGCACTGTATCTGCCGTTGATTTTGCCGTCAAGGAAATAAACGGAATTATCATCGGCATGGTCCCGGAAATCGGTCACAGTACCCGAATAGGAAATCTTACTTCCGCTGAAATCAGTTATCTGTCTGTAAACTATTGCGTCATAAATATTATAGTACCCGAAAGCAAGTGTAAAACAAGTCAGCATAAAAATAATACTTTTCAGATTAAAACGAAACAGTATTTTAAAAAGAAAAGCAACAAAAAGTGCCGCAGCAAAAACTGCAAAGGCTGAACCGGCAAGAGCCGCCGAAGCAAGTCCAACAGCCCATGCAGTTCCTGCAAGCACCATTTTACGTTTCAAACTTATTTAAAGAACAGCGGGAGCTTTTCAAGGAAAACTATATCGTCCCTGTCAGCTGCGTCGCCCTCGGCAAGTACTGCCGATTTGCACACGATATCTCCGCCTGCCCTGTTTACAAGTTCAATAAGCGAATTTAAGGATTCACCTGTGCTGATAACGTCGTCGGCAATCAGTACCCTTTTGCCCTTGATATAGTTCATATCATTTTCGTCAAGATAGAGGGTCTGACGGCTTTCAGTGGTAATTGACTTTACCTCAACCGCAACAGGGTTTTTCATATAAAGCTTAACGGATTTTCTTGCGACAATATACTTCTTTCCGCTCTGCCTTGCAAGCTCGTATCCAAGAGGAATACCCTTGCTTTCAGCTGTGACGATAACGTCAAACTCCGGAACCTTTTTCAGGAGTGCCTCAGCGCTTGCAACAGTTAGTTCAACATCGGAAAACATTATAAATGCGGCAATTTCAAGCTTATCGTTTATCGGACAAATAGGCAGCTGCCTTGTAAGTCCGGCAACATTCAGTGTATAATATTCCATCTTTCTGCCTCCGTTTCAGATTCCGCTGTCTGTGCTCCAGCCCATTTTCTTTCCGGCAAGAACGTGGAAATGAAGATGGTGAACGCTCTGCCCTGCATCCTCACCGCAGTTTGTGATTACTCTGTAGCCGTCCGCAAAGCCCTCTTTTTTAGCTATCTGTGCTGCGACTTCAAAGATGTGCGCCACATACTTTGAGTTTTCGGCATTTATCTCTGACGCACCGGAAATATGCTCCTTTGGCACGATAAGGTAGTGAACCGGAGCGATAGGCTCAATGTCCTTGAATGCGTAGACCATTTCGTCCTCATATACCTTTGTGCTGGGTATTTCCCCGGCAATAATTTTACAGAATAAACAATCCATTTTATGACACTCCTTATTTAAGAAATTCAGCCGCAACGCTTTCAAGTGACTGCAACGCCTCGTCAATCATATAGTTCTTTCCGATACCAGCCATAGCACTGTCAGGACGTCCGCCGCCCTTACCGCCTGTTACAGCCGCAATTCTCTGAACAATCTTTCCGGCATGAGCGCCCTTTTCAACAGCTTTTTTGCCGCATACACAGTAGAATGTTCCCTTTTCGTCAGTAACTCCTGCAAATACTGCAATAAAGTCCTCTGTCTGTTCCTTTACCTTGTCACCCAGTTTTCTGAGCATATCAGGAGATGTACCGTTCAGCAGTGCTGATATAATCCTTATACCGTTTACTTCCTTTGCATTTTCAAATGTTCCTGCAAGCTGATTTCCTGCAAGCTGCTGAGACAGTTTCTGTATCTGCTTGTCTTTTTCTTTCAGTTCTTCTGTAAGAGTCTGGCAGCGTTCAACAAGCTTTGCCGGGTTTGCAATTTTAAGTATTGCCGCTGCATCAGCAAGATTCTTTCTGGACTCGTTCATAAGTTCAAGTACGCCGTTGCCTGTTACAGCCTCGATACGTCTTACGCCTGACGCAACTGAGTTTTCAGAAACAATTTTGAAAAGACCGAGATTTGAGGTATTCTTTACATGTGTACCGCCGCAGAATTCAACTGACTTTCCGCCGATATCAACAACTCTTACGATATCGCCGTACTTTTCGCCGAACAGTGCCATTGCACCCAGCTTTCTTGCCTCGTCAATAGGCATTTCCTTTGTTATAACGTCAATGCTCTGGAGGATTTCGTCGTTTACTGTATTTTCAACATCTAAAAGTTCCCTCTGAGTCAGTGCGCTGAAATGTGAAAAGTCAAATCTGCATCTTTCGGAGTTTACAAGCTGTCCTGCCTGATGAACATGGTCGCCGAGAACCTTTCTCAATGCTGCCTGAAGAAGGTGTGCAGCTGTGTGGTTTCTCATTGCGGACATTCTCTTTTCAACGTCGATTTCTGCAAATACAGTATCATTCTTTGTGATACTTCCCTGCTCAACCGCACCAAAATGCAGGAAATGTCCGTTTTCAGTCTTTGTAGTGTTGTAAACCGCAAATACTGCTCCCTCTGCGCTGAGTACGCCTGTATCAGCCGCCTGACCGCCGCTTTCTGCATAAAACGGTGTCTTGTCAAGGATAACAACTGCTTCCTGTCCCTCGGAAACAGAGTCAGCCGGCTTGCCGTCAACGAAAATTTCAAGTATTTTAGCGTCATGCTTGAATCTTGTGTAGCCTGTAAATTCAGTTGCCGGAGCGTCAATTGCGGCAGTGCTGTCCTCACTCCATGAAGTCTTGATTTTTGAGGCTCTGTCACTTCTCGCCTTGCGCTTCTGCTCTTCCATACACTCCATAAAACGCTTTTCATCAACCTCGATACCCTTTTCAGCGGCTATCTCCTTTGTAAGGTCAAGAGGGAAACCGTAAGTATCGCTGAGCTTGAATGCGTCGTCACCGGAGAGAATATTTTTAACCTCGTCTGTTGCAATTTTGTCTATAAACTGGTTTAACAGTTCACTACCCTTGTCGATAGTCTTGGCAAAGCTTTCCTCTTCGTGCTTGATGATAGTCTTGATAAGCTCTCTCTTTTCTTCAAGCTCCGGATAAGCCTCCTTGTTTTCATCAATAACAGTGTCGCATACTTTATAAAGGAACGGTTCGCTTACTCCCAGCATCTTGCCGTGTCTTGCGGCTCTTCTGAGCAGTCTTTTCAGAACATATCCCCTGCCCTCGTTTGCTGGAGTGATACCGTCGCCTACCATGAAAGTGGTGCTTCTGATATGGTCTGTGATAACACGGAGTGAAACGTCCGTTTTTTCATTTTCCTTATATTTAACACCGGCAATCTCGCTGATTCTGTTCATGATATTCTTTACAGTATCAACTTCAAAAAGATTGTCAACGCCCTGCATTGCACAGGCAAGTCTTTCAAGTCCCATACCTGTATCAATGTTCTTGGACGCCATTTCCTCGTAGTGACCCTTGCCGTCACTGTCAAACTGGCTGAATACCAGGTTCCATATTTCGATAATTCTGTCGCAGTCACTTGCCTGTTCAAAGCTTTCAAAAGGACCGT
>CAMCMW010000185.1 GCA_945876155.1 uncultured Ruminococcus sp.
GCGAGATAGTTGAGCTTTATAACGATAAGATACTTTTCTCTGAGGACGATTACGAAAAGTTTGCAAAGTATTCTGTTGCGTCACCTGTCAAGGCAATGTGTCTGCATATTGCCCACGACTGCAACCTCAGATGCGAGTACTGCTTTGCCTCCACCGGTGACTTCGGAAAGGGCAGAAAGCTTATGACCTTTGAAACCGGTAAAAAGGCAATTGATTTCCTCCTTGAAAAATCCGGTGACAGGGAAAATCTTGAGCTTGACTTCTTCGGCGGCGAACCTCTCATGAACTTCGACGTTGTAAAGCAGATAGTTGAGTACGCAAGGTCAAGGGAAAAGGAGTACGGAAAGCGTTTCCGTTTCACAATCACAACAAACGGCGTTCTGCTGGACGATGACAAAATTGACTTCATTAACAAGGAAATGTCAAACGTTGTCCTCTCAATCGACGGCAGAAAGGAAGTCAACGACAACGTAAGAAAGCGTGTTGACGGCACAGGCTGTTACGATACTATCATGCCTAAATTCAAGAGCCTTGTTTCAAAAAGAGGAGATAAGGAGTACTACGTTAGAGGTACATTTACAAAGTATAACCTTGATTTTTCCGAGGACGTGTTCAGCCTTTACAACGAGGGCTTTGACCAGATTTCTGTTGAACCGGTGGTATGTCCTCCGGAAGTTCCCTATTCACTCACTGAAAAGGAGCTTTCAGCAATATTCAAGGAGTACGAAAGACTTGCCGCAAGAATACTTGAAAACGAGGAAAATGGCAAAAAGTTCAATTTCTTCCACTTCATGCTTGACCTCGACCAGGGTCCCTGTGCTATCAAGCGTCTGAGGGGCTGCGGCTGCGGAAACGAGTATGTTGCAATTACTCCGGACGGAGATATCTACCCATGCCACCAGTTTGTAGGACTTGAAGAATACAAAATGGGCAATCTGGACGAGGGTACATTCAACATGGACATGAAAGCTGAATTTGCGGCGGCTCATGTCTATACAAAGCCGGAATGTAAGCAGTGCTGGGCGAAGTTCTATTGCAGCGGCGGCTGTAATGCCAACAACTATATGTATGCCGGTGATATCCACAATGCTCACAAGTTCTCATGCCAGCTGGAAAAGAAACGCCTTGAATGTGCAATTATGCTGAAGGCGGCAAGACTGGACAGGGAAAACGGTTTATCTGAATAAATACAAATATAACGGGCGACCACTGGTCGCCCCTACAAACAAATGAGGAACACAAATCCGTGTTCCTCATTTTTGTTTTATTTATTTACAGTTTCTTTCTTTTTAGAAGAAAACAATTTTAAAAATTGCAGTCCGATAATAACGATACCGCCTATTACAAAGAAAAGTATGCTGAATGAGTGGATTGAAAGTGCCTCTTTGGGTGTGTCAAGGGATTCCGGTCCTTTTACGATTGAGTAAAGTGAACCCAGCATAAGTCCGATTATTGCATAAACTGTCTGTGAATGGAACTTTGTCAGCGCCGCCTTGACAAGCTTTATGATGAGTACAACTCCCAGCACGATTCCCAGTCCGGTTGCGATTACTACAGGGAGTGCGCTTAATTTAAAGTGCAGAAGGTCCTTTATGGAGTTCATTATGGTCATGTACACGCCAAATATAAGGAAAATCGTTGAACCGGATATTCCCGGAAGAACCATTGCGGATATTGCCAGCATTCCCACTATCATAATGTAGATAAGCTGTCCGAAGTTTACAGAACCAGTGGCAATTCCTCCGCCGTCTGAGGGGTTTACCATGGTTATCACAACAACCAGTGCCGCACCCAGCACAAGGAATATCAGATTGTAAAACTTTTTCAGTGATTCCTTTTCCTCATAGCAGATGACCGGAATGGAAAACAGGATAAATCCGATAAACAGCGAGCTTATCTGGTAAATGTGGGATTCAAACACCTTTGTAAGTATCAGTACCGCCGAAACAAACCCCACTATCCAGCCGATACCAAGTCTTACAAGAAAATTAAGTGACTTTTTAATATTGGCTTTTCTCTCCGCCTTATCGCCCTTTACGGTAATAAGGGAATTGAGCGAACCTATAAAGTCCTCATAATACCCCAGAAGATACGCAATCGTTCCCCCCGAAACCCCCGGTACACTGTCAGCAAGAGCCATCAGCAGTCCGCAAATGTAAACCATACCTTTTCTTTCCTTTCTTTTTGTCCTGAAAAATTTTCTGATGTAATACCGTTCTGAACGATATTGGTTTCATTATATCATAAAATCGAAGATTTTTGCTATAATTGTCCGATATGCAGGGAGCAAATCTTTGATTTGCGTATCTGCAAGGACATTCAGATAATTATAATAAGTTTCTTGCAACTTATTATATCACATAATTATTTAAGTGTCAATTATTCACAAATAAAAAAGGTACTCCCCTCTTATCAGACTTATCCGTCCTCAAAAAGGAGAGCATTTCTTAAACTGTAAACCCTTTTGCCCTTAAATTATCAATCACATCTCCAAGCACTGCGGCATTCGTACTTGAAACTGAATGGAGGAGATATATTGCCCCTCCGTGAGCCGATGAAGTTATTTTTTCAAGGGCGGCTGACGGCTCAGGCTGTGCGTCGGTTTTCCAGTCAACGTACGCAAAGCTCCACATCAGTGTTTTATATCCCAGTTCACTTGTAACTGCAAGTGACTCTTCCGAAAATTCGCCGCATGGAGGACGCAGGTACTGCATTTCATACCCGTATTTATCCAGAACATAATTGTGAAGACTCATTATCTCCTCTTTAAGAGAATCAGCGGACAAATCCGGCATTGATGCGTGCGTCATACCGTGATTGCCGAGAATATGTCCCTCGTCTATCATTCTCTTTACAAGTTCGTCTTCCTTTTTGGCGTAGTCTCCGGTCAGAAAGAATATTGCGCTGACGTTCTTTTCTTTGAGTACGTCAAGAATTGGTGCTGTATAACCGTTTTCATACCCCTGGTCAAATGTCAGTATTATTCTGTTTTCATCGTTTGTCAGTGCATAGGCGTCGTATTTTCCGTACTGTGCGTTGAAATCCGATGCGCCGAGAGGACAGTTTTTGCTGTCGGTTGCCGTTCCCTGTCCGTATCCGTTTTTCTGGCAGCTCAGTGCCTCAGCAGACGGTATGGACAGCAGCATGACAAAAGCTGTCAGAGCGGCGGCTGTTATCCGTTTTATTTTCATTGGCGTCACCTCTGCCGGTTTTTTATCCGGCACAAGTATTATGTGCCTTTCGGTTTCGGTTATGTGAGGGAATCTGTGGAGAGGTTTTTGTGGATATTATGTATTTGACTTTGGAATATGGGTGTGATATACTTACAATTATAAATCAAAATTTATATCAAGGAGCATAATAAAATGGGAGACTGGAAAAATACTGAATGGCAGAAAAAATTAAAAAATAAACCAGTCAGATATTGGATTCGTGACGAAATTGAAGAAATAATAAAAGAAAAAAACATAGATAGACTTCGCTTTTGTGAATGTTCAAAATTCACTTATTATGATATTATAAAAAAGTTTCATTTCACCTTTGTTGATTATGAAAAACAATCTAAAATTTCTTTGTCATACTGCTGGCTGCATTTAAGGAAAGATTTAAAAGTAATAAACACAATTTATGAGCAAAATTACGATTGGATAGCCTTTCTTAAAAAAATACAATCATTAATGCCTACATCAAAAGATAATAAATTATATATGATATTATCAGAAGAATGGGTATATGAAGGATTTGCTGATGAAATATTTAATGTTCTTGCTGAAACTGACTCTTTATTAGAAGATTTTTATATAGTATCAAAGAAATTTGATTGGTTTACCGTTTATAGTTCCGATGCTTGCAGTGCAGTTCTTTATCATAAGTAAATCCTGATATTTATCTCCGAAACAAACAAATCACCCGAGGAAAAATTCCTCGAGCGATTTCTTTTAAATAAATTTTCCGGCAGATTAACCGCAGCAGCCTGAACGCTTTACGAATGAGTTGCAGTCTGTACATTCCGGAACAGTCGGGTTAGCCTCGTGAGTTCCGATTTTCACCATGTCCAGTGAGCAGTAATCCTCTGTGCCCATGTTGTATTCGCACTGCTTAACTGTGCAGTGAATGTTTGAGTTTTTCTTCTTGTTTTCCATGAGATACACTCCATTTCAAAAATTTGCTCTCAAACCATTAAGAGAACAGCATTATTATCTGCAAAAAAAATTTTTTTATTCATAACAAAAAAATATAACGAACAATAAAGGGCGACCAATGGTCGCCCCTACTTTTTTATATGAAATATTAAATGTTAGGCATTACTGGAAGATGTGCCGGGTGTGGAGTTTCAGGGTGAGTTTCTGTTCTGACAATCTCAACCTTGTTGTAAATATCCATACCAGTACCGGCAGGAATAAGCTTACCGATAATAACGTTTTCTTTAAGACCCAGCAGCTTGTCACTCTTTCCTCTGATAGCAGCGTCTGTAAGAGCCTTGGTTGTTTCCTGGAATGATGCGGCGGACAGGAAACTGTCTGAATTTGAGGACGCCTTTGTGATACCCTGAAGAACAGGTACTGTTGTAACGAACTCAAGATTCTCTTCGCCGTTTTCCATTCTTGTTCTGATAGAATCGTTGATTTCATCGATTTCTTTTCTGTCAACCAGTGCACCCGGAAGGAGATAGCTGCTGCCGGACTCGTCAACCT
>CAMCMW010000186.1 GCA_945876155.1 uncultured Ruminococcus sp.
ACGCCAGTATGCCTGCGAGATTTTTATGCAATCTGCCGAAAAATCTGACTGCGCAATATGCGCACCAGATTTAATCAGTACTTCCTTAATATCAATCCCCCTTTGAGCAAATCTAAGGGGGATTTTTAGTTTATTTTGCACAAATTTCCACAAATCGAACTATTAATTTTTGTTACACTATTGACTAATACACAATTTAATACTATAATAATAGTATAAGCTTTAATCAAAGGAGGAATTTCCTATGAAAAGAATTTTGTTTGCAGCATCCGAATGCGTTCCTTTTATGAAAACCGGAGGACTTGCCGATGTTGTCGGTGCTCTTCCTAAAATGCTTGATAAAAATGAGTTTGATGTAAGGGTTATCATGCCGAGTTATACATGTATCCCATGGGAATACAGAAGTAAGTTCAAATACGTTCACCATTTCTACATGGATATGGGAAAGCTTAACTTTTCCCCTCATGTCGGTATCATGACTTACGAATATGACGGCATAACCTACTACTTCGTTGACAACGAGGATTACTTCAAAACCGACAAGCCATACTGCTCCACCCTTTACGACATCGAACGTTTCATCTTCTTCTCAAAAGCCGTTCTCGCAATTATGCCTGTAATCGACTTCAAGCCGGATATCATTCACTGTCACGACTGGCAGACTGGTATGATACCTGTTTTCCTGAGAACCCTCTATAAGGACAATCCTTTTTACTGGGGTACAAAAACAGTCATGACCATTCACAATCTCAAGTTCCAGGGAATCTGGGATATCAAGACTTTCAAGAAGTTCACCAATCTTCCGGACAACATCTTTACTCCGGATAAGCTTGAGTACAAAAAAGACGCAAATATGCTCAAGGGCGGACTTGTCTACGCCGACTACATAACCACAGTAAGCAACACCTATGCCTACGAGATTCAGACACCTCAGTACGGCGAAGGTCTTGACGGACTGTTACGTGCCCGCCATCTTCAGCTGAGAGGTATCCTTAACGGAATTGACTACGGCATTTACAATCCTGAAACAGACAAGGAAATCTACGCAAACTACAGCGTTAAGAATTTCAAGGCGAAAAAAGCCGAGAACAAACGCAGACTCCAGGAGGAACTTGGTCTGCCCCAGGACGAGGGCAAGTTTATGATCGGTATTATCTCACGTCTTACCGACCAGAAAGGTCTTGACCTTGTAAACAGAGTTATCGAGCAGATATGCGACCCGAACACACAGTTTGTTGTTATCGGTACCGGTGAACCGAGATACGAAAACCTCTTCAAACATTTCCAGTGGAAATACCCTGACAGAGTTTCCGCAAATATTTTCTTCTCCGAGCAGCGTGCTCACAGGCTCTATGCAGCTGCTGATGCTATGCTTGTACCGTCACGCTTTGAGCCGTGCGGACTTACACAGCTTATCTCACTGCGCTATGGTACACTTCCTATCGTTCGTGAAACGGGCGGTCTTAAAGACACAGTTGTACCGTATAACGAGTTTGAAAACTACGGAAACGGTTTCTCATTTGCAAAATACGATTCCTATGATATGCTTAATGTAATCAATTACGCAAAAACAGTTTATTTCACACGCAATGAAAACTGGCTGGAAATCGTAAAGAGAGCGATGAAGTCTGATTTCTCCTGGAACAGTTCAGCAAATCAGTATGCCGGAATGTACAAGTGGCTTTGCAACAAATAAATAAAATTAAAGCGGCGAGTAATTCGCCGCTTTTCTTATTCAGCCCCTTTAAGAACTGATTTATTCTTTTTTGTTTTGATAACAGGTTTTTCGCCGTCTGTTATGCACTTTGCAGTAACCGTAATTGTGGTGATATCCGGGTCAGACGGTGCATCAAACATTGACTCCATAAGCACATTTTCAATAATGGCACGAAGTCCTCTTGCACCGGTTTTCTGAGCAATTGCTTTTTTGGCAATTTCAAGCAGTGCATCCTTTTCAACCACAAGGTCGATATTATCATAGTCGAACAGTTTCTTGTACTGCTTTAACAATGCGTTCTTAGGCTCTGTGAGAATGCGTACAAGTGCCTCTTCGTCAAGCTCGTCAAGAACGGTTATAACAGGCAGACGTCCCACAAGCTCTGGAACAATACCAAACTTGACAAGATCCTGCGGAATAACCTTATGGAAGATGTTCTTTGACATTTCCTTTTTGGACGAAACCTCTGCACCAAAGCCGATAGCTGATGAATTGATACGTTTCAGAATCGACTTTTCAAGTCCGTCAAATGCACCGCCGCAGATAAACAGGATATTTTTAGTGTTTATCTGAATGAACTCCTGGTTAGGGTGCTTTCTGCCGCCCTGTGGAGGAACATTTGAAACAGTACCCTCGATTATTTTAAGCAGTGCCTGCTGAACGCCCTCACCGCTTACGTCACGGGTAAGTGAAGTATTTTCGGACTTTCTTGCAATTTTGTCAATTTCGTCAATGTAAATGATTCCACGCTCAGCCGCCTCAATGTTGAAATCAGCCGCCTGGATAAGACGCAGAAGTACGTTTTCAACGTCGTCACCTACATAGCCTGCCTCTGTAATGGTAGTAGCGTCTGCAATCGCAAAAGGAACATCGAGAATCCTTGCAAGAGTTGAGGCAAGGAAGGTTTTTCCCACACCAGTAGGACCTAAAAGCAGAACGTTGCTCTTCTGGATTTCAACATCTTCGCCGTCGTCCTGGCTTAAAATTCTCTTGTAGTGGTTATAGACTGAAACTGCAAGAGTCATCTTTGCCTTATCCTGACCGACTACATATTCGTCCAGAACAGCCTTGATTTCTGCCGGTGTAAGCAGATTAATATTTGTTCCGTCAGGTTTTCTTTTGTCATCATTAGTTTTCTTGCTTGGTTTTACCTTTGCAAGAGGTCCCATCAGAAGCTCATAGCAGTAGACAACACATTCATCGCAGATATTAGATGTACCGGCAGTGAAAATGCTCTGAACCTTATCCTCGCTCTTTCCGCAGAAATTACAAAATTTAATTGGTTTATCAGACATAAAGTTCTCCCTGAATAATTTATCTCTTGCTTATTACCTTATCAACCAGACCATAAGCCTGTGCCTCGTCAGCAGACATAAAGTTATCTCTGTCTGTATCAAGACAAATCTGCTCATAGCTTTTTCCTGTGTTTTCGCTGAGTATTCTGTTAAGTCTTTCCTTGGTTTTCAGAAGATTTTCTGTTCTGATTTTGATATCAGTCGCCTGTCCCTGAAGTCCTCCGGAAATCAGCGGCTGGTGAATCATTATCTCAGCATTCGGCAGGGCAAGTCTTTTTCCCTTTGCGCCGGAAGAAAGCAGGAATGCTCCCATAGATGCTGCCAGTCCCATACAGATTGTTGATACATCGCATTTGATGTACTGCATTGTATCGTAAATTGCCAGTCCTGCTGAAACAGAGCCGCCAGGACTGTTAATATAAAGGCTGATATCCTTTTCAGGATCCTGACTTTCAAGATAAAGCAACTGTGCAACAACAAGGCTTGCAGTCGCATCGTTTACTTCTTCTGAAAGCATAATGATTCTGTCGTTGAGCAATCTTGAAAAAATATCGTAAGAACGCTCGCCACGACTTGTCTGCTCCACAACGTAAGGTACCAAACTCATATCTATTCTCCCTTTCTCGGCATATCGCCTTAATTTTATCTCTATTAACAAATGCGGCTGCCACTAAGGGCAGCACGCTTTTATGCAATTATTCTTCTTCTGATTCCTCTGACTTTTCAGGATCAATTGTGTTGTCAACAACAGCATTTTCCTTTACAAAGTCAACAGCCTTTACAACCTTGAGGTCTGTAATATATGTTTCCATATCAATTCTCTTCTTAACGTCCTCAACTGACAGGTTGTTAGCTGCGGCAACATCTTTAAGACCGTTGTCAATGTCTTCTTCTGACGGTGCAAGGTTTTCCAGTTCTGCAATCTTTTCAAGAGCAAGTCTGAGCTTAACTTCGTTTTCTGCTCTTTCCTGGAATGTCTCTCTGAATGAATCCATATCCATTCCTGTGTACTGGAGATAAATGTCAACGCTCATGCCCTGCTGCTTGAGACTTCTTGAAAAATCATTGATAAGCTGGTCAATTCTTCTGTCGAACATACACTTTGGAATTACACCCTCAGCAGTGTCAATAATCTGCTGCATAAGGTAGTTTTCAAACTGTCCTGCTGCTCTTGACTCAGCCTGTGCCTCAAGCTTTGTTCTGATATCGTTCTTCCATTCTTCAATGGTGTCGAACTCAGTTGTATCCTTGATAAGGTCGTCGTCAATCTCAGGAAGTTCTGTCATGTTGATACCGTTAAGCTTAACCTTGAATGTTGCAGGCTTTCCGGCATATTCTTCCATCTGATATTCTTCAGGGAATGTAACGTTTACGTCAAATTCATCACCGATTGAGTGACCAACAATCTGATCCTCAAATCCCGGGATAAACTGACCGCTGCCTAATTTAAGCGGGAAATCGTCTGCCTTGCCGCCTTCAAAAGCAACGCCATCCATGAATCCCTCGAAGTTGATGATAACCTCGTCGTCGTTCTGAGCCGGTCTGTCATCAACAGAAACGATTCTTGCATTTCTCTGACGAATCTGTTCAATCTGAACGTTGATATCCTCGTCAGTTATATCATTGACATTTTTCGCTGCATTTAATCACTTGTATTCAGGAAC
>CAMCMW010000187.1 GCA_945876155.1 uncultured Ruminococcus sp.
AACTATCATTATCATTCCATTCAACTGCATACCAACCATCTATATTAAACTTAAAACCTTTCAAATAGTTGCCATTGGTATCATAAATATTTAGATAACCATTTTCCATGCCAACCAAAATCTGATTAATATTAGACACATCAAAACTTATAATAGGATAAGTCTTAATCTCTTCATTTAGAATTTTCATTTCTAAAAATTGTTCATCAATTAATTCATTTTGCATTTCAAATTGGCTATTATTTGTGGCAGTATTATCGATAGCTTTCACTTTAACAGGGTTTATAATTAAGAAAAAAGCAATAAATAAGTGAATTATTAGTTTTCTGTCCATTCTATCGCCTCATCAAGCAAACTATAAAGTGAATCATAAACATTAAAACTTTTTGTATGTGGTATAGGCTTAGAATCTGTTGACTGAAATGTAAAATCAATTGGTGATACGCCTATACCTATTCCTTTATTAATTGATATGCCGTCAAAAGGTGACTCATTAATTGTATTTCCCCCTTGTAAATAATCTCCACCTATATTAATTGGTGTAAATGGTATAGTTCCACCAATTCCATATAATGAACCAGAACCTCTTAAATCTTTATAACTACTTGCATTTGTAAAAGAATTGTATTTAGATATTCCAATTCCAAATGGCTCTAAACCTGCACCCATTCCATTTGAGTAATTAAAGTCAATATTCCCTTTTGTATCAATAGTTATACCTGCTGAAAAAGAACCTTTTATAAATATTGCAGAACCCGACACATTAAGACCTTTACTATAGGTTAAATCAAATTGAGAAGTAAAATTTTCAATTTGTTCAACACCTTTTTTAGCTATTTTTGCTCCTTCTTTCACACTTGGTTTTAAAACGTCCTTGTATACATATTTAGCACCATCTTTTATACCATTGCCTGCTGCTTTTGCTCCATTCTTCAACTTATTTCCTGCTTTTTTTATCCAGTTAGGCACTTTAAAATGTCCATCAGGATCAATATTAATTATAGGATTATTATGACAATAAGTATACAAGTTCAAACTAAGAGGATCACTAAGCTTGCCTGTATAACTATCTCTCTGCGTAAACCTACCCGTACTTGGATCGTAGTTTCTTGCCCTCAGATAAACAGTAGAAGTTTCCTTGTCGTAGTACTCACCACAGTAACGGAACGCATTCTCATCGGAATCAACAATATTCTTCTCAACACCGAAAGCGTCATACTTGTAAGTCTTAGTTACTTCGCCGTCAGTATCAGTGAGATTAACAACATCGCCATGAGCGTTCTGGATATAGTAGATATACTCTGACTTGTTGCCGTTTCTGTAGTTGTACTTCGCAACAAGATTTGTGCCCCTGATATAGCATTCAGCCTCATAGAACTGATTGTCGATAACGTCTGCAACAATCTGCTTGCTGCCGTCCCAGACATGATTAATTGTCTGACCATCAACAGTCTTTTCATATCTCAGACCGCCTGCATTGTACTTGTAGCTTGCAGTTGTTTCGCCGTCAGTAAATCCTATAAGCTGATTTAAGCCGTCATATGTGTTGGTTTCAGTCTTACCCTCGACAGTCTTTGTAATCTGATTGCCGTTAGCGTCATAGGTGTAAACTGTCTGCTTAACGTTGCTTGTAAGGTCAAGCGGATTTTCTTCACCCTCGACTGTCTTTACTTCCTTCTGCAGAAGTGCAGTATAATTGCCCTGGGCGTTGCTGTAGCTGTACTCTGTTACATAATTCTCAGAACCTGTTGCCGTCATTTTTGAACGGTTGCCGTAATCGTCATACTCATATGAATAGGTATTTGTTGTATTATTCTGTGATGCAACAGATTCCTCAGTCAGTCTTTTCAGACCGTCATACTCATATGATGTTGTTTCTATTATACCATTTTCATTGCGTACTTTGCAAGCGTCAGAACCATCAAGATAATATGAATATTCGTAGACAGATATGTTACTATTGCCCTTTTTGTTTACGATATTTGTAATTCTGTTTGCCTTGTTGTAGGTATACGTTGAAACTACGCCGTTTGCAAGGGTTTCAGTTTTCTTGTTTCCGTTTGCGTCGTAGGTATAGGAAGCGGTTTCATTTCCGGATTCTTTAACCTTTACAACACGCATTTCGCCGTCATATTCATAGCTTGTATATGAATACATCAGGAGATTGCCAATACCCACAATCTGCTTATCAACGTACTGTGAAACACCCACATAGAAAAATCCCTTAAAGGTTGAATAACCGCTTTTGTATTCACTTTCTTCGGTCTTTCTGCCCAGTTCATCATAAACATAGCTTGTGGTCAGTCCGTTGCTTACAGTCTTAGTGATTCTTCCCATGTTGTCATAAGTATATGACTTGCTGACATTTTTTGAAGAATCATTTGGGTTGACTGTATTTGAAGTAAGCACACGGTTCAGTGCGTCATAGGTGTTTGTTGTAACATTTCCGTTGGCGTCTGTATTTGTAAGAACATTTCCGTTCAGGTCGTATGTGATAGTGCCTGAATTGTAACCTGTGCTGTCAGTTGTTCTTACTGCTCTCAGCCAGCTGTCATACTCATAATTGGTTGTCAGATATGAAGTATCGCTTTCAGATGACATACCAGTGTACATTTTAGTCTGAACGCCGGCATTGTTGTAAAAATACTTAGTTATGTTCTTTTCGCTTGAACCTGTTCCGCTGAGAGTTACCTTTTCAAGCAGTCCCATAGCGTTGTACTGATTCTGAGTAATGCTGTTTTTACCGTTGTCAACAGTCTGAATTGTCTTGATTACATTACCATTTTTGTCATATTCATTTGTTGTAACTGAGGTGTTTTCGCTGTCAAACGGAGTTTCTGTTTTAGTCAGCTTGTTCAGATAATTGTACTCATACTTTGTAGTATTGTTCAAAGCGTCTGTCTGACGGGCAAGCTGTCCGTTTGCGTAATATGCACTCGTTCTCTTGGTTTCACCGTTGGTTTTTTCCAGAACTGCATTGCCTCTGAAATCGGCAAGAGTTTCGGTAACTACCTGTTTCTCTGCAGTAATGTAGGTGGTCTTAATGGTTTTCAGTCCGCTGCATGAGTGGGAGAAACAATTATTAATTCCTGTGTAAATATCAAAGCCATGATTCTTAACGAATTCGTAAGTGGTTTCTGTCAGAATCTGTCTTTCAGCATCTGATTTCCACTTGAAATATGTTGCCTTTTCACGCTGCAGTCCATCGTATTCGTTAATATTTATTGTACCGTCAGGATTGGTTTTCTCTGTAACATTTCCATAAGCATCATACTTGAAAGAAGTTATGTTTCCAAGTGCGTCTGTCTGAGTTTTTACAGCACCGCTTGGATAGTATGTGTAGTGATTACCATGACTCTTGTCAGCTGAGAAATTCGGTGAATACTCCGCAGTCTTTCTGCTGAGTTTGTCATATTCGGTAATTGTAATTGCATAGGTACTTCCAGTACCCTTATCCTTTACCTTAGTTACATTATTGAAACTATCATATTCGTACTCTTTAACCGCATAAACATTATTTGCAATGTCAACACTTGTAGTTTCCTTTGAAATCTGAAGCTGTGAATTGTATTCATACTCAACTGAATTTACAACAGTATTTCCGTCCTTGATAACCTTCTTTATCGGAAGTCCCTTTGAATTACCGGAAGTGCCGTAAGTATACTCGGTCACATTCCCCACAGGGTCTGTAATTGTGCGGATCAGTCCGGCAATTTCTCCTGTTTCGCCTGCCGGATAGTAGGTGTAAACAGTCATTGCATAATCGGAATAATCAACAGTATTTAAATCAAATGAATTGCTTACCAGTGATGCTGCATTTGAAACTGTATGCAGACTCTGATATTTTTTCACAACGTTTACACCGGTGCTGTCATATTCGTTAATTACAACATTATTGTTTTCGTCAACCTGAACAAGCGGCATGTTTTTGTCGTTGTATCTTGCCAAAGTGAAAGTACCGTCAGGGTTGATTTGCTTGATAACATTGCCGTTTCCATCACGTTTATACTCGGTGGTATTGTCCATGATGTCCATGCTTTTAGCAATTTCATCATACTTGTTTTCGCCATTTTCATCAGTACTGTAGGTGATTTGGTCAACATCATAAGTCTGACCGTCGGTTTCAACCTTGTTAGTCTTGACTGCATATTTTTCATCATAATCGTAAGTGAAAGTCTTTACAAGCCTGTCACCGTCATATTCCTTAAGACCTGTCTGCTTGAACGCCTTGTCGTAGGTATACTCCTGCTTGAGTCCTGCGGAATTAGTCAGCCAGTTTACAGAACCATTGTCGTTGTAAACGATCTGGTCGGTCATTTCATTGTAGCAGTTTGTGATTTTACAAAGTCTGCCGTTTCCGTCGTATTCGTACGTTTCAATACCGCCGGATACGCTTTCTGCAGATACAAGCTGAGCATCGTTGTTGTAAGTATATTTTACTGTTCTTGGATCATTATTGTCAGAGTTCACATCAACAATTTTTTCGATACGAAGATGTCCTGAAACATCTCTGTAATGAATTTTGTAAGTTCTACCTGTGGAATCAGTTACAGTACGCTGATTGTTTGTTTTTTCAGAAATTGTAAGAGTATTTCCGTTTGCGTCCTTCACCCAATCCAGTTCGCCGTCCGCATTGAAGTGATACTGCGACTGAGC
>CAMCMW010000188.1 GCA_945876155.1 uncultured Ruminococcus sp.
ACCTTCTTGACGAGGCTTGTGCCTGCACCTGTATCAGAACACCGGAGCTTGCAGAATATGACGAAAAGACCAAAAGGCTGAAGGTTCTGGAGGATATGGAAAAGTCTATCGAGGATCAGACTGAACCTAATTATGAGGCACTGGCAGAAGTAAAGGGCGATATCATACGTGTTAAAAACGAGATGGCAGAACTCGAAAAGACCATTGCAGAAATACAGGTAAACGAAGAGGATTTAGCAAAAGTTATCGAGTTGTGGACTGGTATTCCTTCAAACAAGATTGCTGAAAGCGAATTTTCAAAGATGTCACATCTTGAAGACAGAATAAAGGAACATATTGTGGGACAGAACGAGGCAGTACACCTGCTTTCTGAGTCCATAAAGCGTACAAGAGTACAGCTTTCAAAGCGCAGACGTCCGGCATCATTTATCTTTGTTGGACCGACAGGCGTGGGAAAGACTGAGCTTGTAAAGGTGCTGTCCAACGAAATGTTCGACTCTACCGAACCGCTGATACGCCTTGACATGACAGAGTACATGGAAAAGCATTCAGTTGCAAGAATGATTGGTTCTCCTCCGGGATATGTAGGCTATGACGAGGCAGGACAGCTTACTGAAAAGGTGCGCCGTCACCCATATTCAGTGGTACTCTTTGATGAAATCGAAAAAGCTCACCCTGACATTATGAATATTCTTTTGCAGATTCTCGACGAGGGTAAGATTAATGACGCACAGGGAAGAACAGTAAATTTTGAAAATACAATTATTGCCATGACTTCAAATGCCGGTTCTACAGACAAGTCCACAGGCGTTGGATTCAATAAGTCCGTTGAGGACATTTCCAAGGAAAAGGCAATGAAGTCCCTGAGAGAATTTCTGAGACCGGAATTTCTCAGCCGTATTGACGAGGTTATCGTGTTCAAGCCGCTGGTAAAGGAAGATTTTGCAAGAATTGCCGGACTTATGCTTGACGAGATGAAAGAACCTCTTGCCGAGAAAAATATCATTCTGAAATATGATGAAAAAGCACTCGACGCAATTGCTGAGCAGTCCTTTGGCAAGAGCTATGGTGCAAGAGATATCAGACGTGTTATCAGAAAGGAAATCGAAGAACAAGTCGCTGATATCATTATCGAAAAGAACGGTAATCTTGCCGGCATAGGCGTTTCAGATGATGACGGTAAAATCAAGGTTGATTATATGTGATACTTACCTCCTGTGGATTCCCACGGGAGGTTTTTTGCATTAAAAACTATTGACATTCTGTGAAAAATATAGTAAAATTAAAGTAATAAATTGTGTGTGTAATTGGGAGGAATCAGATGAATCTGCCGCAGGATCCGGCTATTTTATTGAGTTATGTCAATACAATGCTGCGTGATAAATATAAAAATCTTGACGAGTTGTGTGAGGACTGCGAAATCAGCAAATCTGAACTGACCGTTAAACTTAAAAACATCGGATATGAGTATTCCGAAAAGCTGAACCGATTTAAATGAGAGAGGTATTTTAAATGAGCATTTTCAAAAAAATTTCAGTGGCACTTCTGACTGCTGCCATGTCAGTTTCCATGATTTCATTTGCAGCAGCTGCAGATGAAACAACTCCCGATACAACTGAACCCGTGACAGAAGCGACAGACCCCACCGGGGAACCTGGATGGTATGAATCGCAGTATGTGCTTTCAATCAACAGTCTGCCCGATAAGGTGTCTTACGACGTGGGAGAAAAAATGGACTTAAAAGGCTTGACAGTCAGTCTTGAATTGTATGACCAGCAAGGCGAACACACAGTGGTTTTTGACAATGTATCTCCGACGGCTAATACTGATGCTTTTATTGTAGATACATCAGATTACAATAACTACCAAAAGGGAACTTATACCATAAAAATAAGCTGTACAGACAAATATCAGGCTTTTTTGGAAACAAATACAGAATCCTTTGAAGTGGAAGTAACCAGTCCGATACAGGAATACAGTGCTTTTGAGGCTATAAGAATAAGACGTGACCTGCTTGCAGAGGGCGGTACATATACTGCAAAGAATTACAGTCAGGTATCAAAATTTCTTGTAAATAATTCTACGCTGAGCATAAGATATTTTACTCTCTCATACGATACACAGGACTGCGATTTAAGCAACTATGAAGACCCGTCTGTCCTCGACCCGACTAAGGTTATTTACAAAAGCAAAACTAAAATTGTTGTTGCAAACCTTATAAGAGACGGATATGTAAACTCCGGCTGGGAGTATGACGGAAAAGTTTATACAGCAGGGGAATATTTCACCATGCCTGCCTGTGATGTTGTTATGACTCCGGTATGGCACAAGCGCTGTCAGATAAACTATTATGCCGGTGATTATGACGATATAAACGGCAATACATCAGCTTATGTAATGTCCGCTGAAAACGCTCAGTTCTTCCTTGCAGACGCAAGCCGTTTTTCACGTTCGGGATACGTTATAACAGGCTGGAATTGTTCCTATGACGGAAAACAGTACAGACCGGGTGAAGCATTCATTGTTCCGGCTGAAGATGTAACTTTTGAGGCGGTATGGTCGCCGGCAGAGTACACAGTAAGCGTATCGGCAAACAACGGAAATTCCGCTGATAAGTATACAACCAAAGCAACATTCGGCGAAGAGTTTGTACTGCCGGAGTGCGAATTTGAGTACGAAGGCAAGACCTTTGCAGGCTGGAAGTATAACGGCACTATCTACCAGCCGGGAGAAAGCTTTACTGTACCGGCTCTCATATCCGGTCAGAAAATCGTTATTGTTGCTACATGGAGCTGATTTGAAGTTAATCGTATATTACCTGTGTTAGATGGGTAATATACGATTTTTTATGCTTATTTTAATTAAAATAAAAAAATAATAAAAAGCTATTGACTATCAGAAAGAAATGGTATATAATTAAATCACACCAAAGATATAGGAATTATCGGAAAGGAAGATTCCCTATGAAATATAAATACGGAAAAACACTTTATAAGCGAATGTGTAGTATCACTTTTTCAGAAGATAAAATATAAAAACAAGCCATTATTGATAAATTACGGAGGAAAATAAAATGAGTAACGAAAAAAGAAATTTCAAGTTTGAGACACTTCAGCTTCATGTAGGACAGGAAACACCGGATTCAGATACAGGCGCAAGAGCAGTGCCGATTTACCAGACAACATCTTACGTGTTCAGAAACTCAGAACACGCTGCCGCAAGATTCGGACTCACAGACGCAGGCAATATTTACGGCAGACTGACAAATCCGACACAGGACGTTTTTGAATCAAGAGTTGCGGCACTTGAAGGAGGCGTTGCAGGTCTTGCAACAGCCAGTGGAGCAGCGGCTATTGCTTATGCGATACAGAACATAGCAAGAAGCGGTGACCACATCGTTGCGTCAGAAACCATTTACGGCGGTACATACAATCTTCTCGCCCACACACTTCCGCAGTACGGAATCACAACAACTTTTGTAGACCCGGACGTTGAGGGCAGCTTTGAAGCGGCTATACAGGATAACACAAAGGCAGTATTTATTGAAACACTGGGCAATCCTAATTCAAACATTATTGATATTGAAAAAATCGCTGATGTCGCTCACAAGCACAAGATTCCGCTTATAGTTGACAGTACATTTGCAACACCATATCTTGTCCGTCCTATTGAATACGGTGCAGATATAGTTGTTCACTCAGCTACAAAGTTTATCGGCGGGCACGGTTCTTCTCTCGGCGGCGTTATCGTAGACAGCGGCAAGTTCGACTGGAAAGCAAGCGGCAAGTTCCCGACTATCACAGAACCAGACCCGGGTTATCACGGTATAAGCTTTGCAGACGCAGCTGGTCCGGCGGCATTCGTAACAAGAATACGTGCTGTTCTTCTGAGAGATACCGGTGCGACAATTTCACCGTTCAATGCGTTCATTCTTCTCCAGGGTCTTGAAACACTGTCACTCAGAGTTGAACGTCATGTTGAAAACGCTCTTAAAGTCGTTGACTTCCTCAAGAATCACCCGAAGGCTGAACACGTTAACCACCCGTCACTTCCGGAAAACGGCTATAAGGAGCTTTATGACAAGTATTTCCCTAACGGCGGCGGTTCAATATTCACCTTTGAAGTAAAGGGCGGCGAGACAGAGGCTAAGAAATTCATTGACAGCCTTGAACTGTTCTCACTCCTTGCAAACGTTGCAGACGCAAAATCACTGGTAATCCACCCGGCGTCAACAACTCACTCACAGCTCAGTGAAGAAGAACTTCTGAAACAGGGCATCAAGCCTAATACAATCAGACTTTCAATCGGTACAGAGCATATTGACGACATTATTTATGACCTTGAACAGGCATTTGACAAAATCTGATAAAGGAGAAATTTATTATGGCAAAGGTATTTGACAGCGTAACAGAGCTTATCGGCGGTACACCTCTTCTGAAATTCGGCAATTTTTCAAAATCAGAAAATCTTGAGGCAAATATTATTGGAAAGCTGGAATTTTTCAATCCTGCTGGCAGCGTTAAGGACAGAGTTGCAAAGAAAATGATTGAGGACGCTGAAAAGTCTGGACTGCTGAAACCGGGGGCAACGATTATTGAGCCTACAAGCGGCAACACTGGTATCGGTCT
>CAMCMW010000189.1 GCA_945876155.1 uncultured Ruminococcus sp.
CAAAGGAACACGCCAACGCACTGGGTTTTGACGACGCTGAAAGGCTTGCGCTGAAACTGTTAGCCGAGGTACACCAGGACGGTACTATCGAAAAGACACCTCTTGCAAAGGAACTTTCGGAGTACTACGAACTGATTATGGTGGACGAGTTTCAGGATTCAAACAACAGACAGGACATGATTTTCCGTCTGCTGTCAAGGGGCGGTACTGCGCAGAACTACGGCAGCAATCTTTTCTTTGTGGGCGACGTGAAACAGGCTATCTACCGTTTCAGGCTTGCAAATCCGGCAAACTTCATAAATGCGCTTGATTCCTCTGAACCCTACAGCGAGGGTACGGATAAAAACTCACACATCAGACTTAACAGGAATTTCCGCAGTTCAAAGGAAGTCATCGACTTTTCAAACTACATTTTCAGCTGTATTATGACCCGTTACTGCGGTGACATTGACTACAACGAGGAGGAGTATCTCTATCAGGGAGCGCAGTTCTGCGAGGCGGAGAGAAAGCCGGTGGTCATGCTGTTTGACAAGTCGGACAAGGAGACTGAAAACCTGGAGGCAAAGTGCGTTGCGGCGAAAATTGCAAAGATGTTAAAGGACAAAGTTCCGGTCAGCATAAACGGAGGAAAAGGCTCACGCCCATGCGAAATGCGGGATTTCTGCATACTTATGAGGGGCAACAAATATATACCAGTCTACGCACAGGAGCTGGAAGAACTGGGAATAAACACCGAGTGCAACTCAGGGGGGATACCTCAGGGCAAGGGAAACTTCGGTGCTGATAAACCTGCTTAAGGTCACGGACAATCCTCTCCTTGACACACCGCTTATGTCGGTAATGCTGTCGCCGATGTTCATGTTTACTCCGGACGAGGCGGCGATAGTAAGACTGGTAAACAAAAAGGCGCACATCTACACCAACATCTGCGAGGGCATAGGCTTAAAGGGCAATGAACCGCTGTTTGAGGGCGAACTGCTTGCAAAGTCGAAGTTCCTCCACACCATTATTACGGAGCTTAGACTGTACGTCAGTGCCTGTACGTTACAGGAGCTTATCAGAAAGATTTACGACAGCACCGACTTCATGTCAGTTATGCAGCTTTACGGTGACGCCGGAAAGAAGAAAGCCAATCTGCGCATGATGCTTGAGTACGCAGGAAACTACGAGAAGAACTCAGACGGCGGACTGTCCGGCTTTATCAGGTACATCGACCGCATTATGGAATCGGGCAGTGACTTTGAAATGGCTGGAGAGCCCCACAGTTCACAGAACGCCGTTGCGATAAAGAGTATGCACAAATCAAAGGGACTGGAATTTCCGTTTGTTTTCATTGTGGGTACGTGGACTAAGTTCAACAAGATTGACGGTACAAAGCCTTTCCAGTTTTCCTTTGATATGGGACTGGGCTTTAAGCTCCAGAATCCGGAGAAGTACGAGAGGTATTCCTCACTGCCTTACGAGGTGATAAACACACAGGGCAGGCTTGACGACATGAGTGAAGAAATGCGCCTTTTGTACGTTGCCATGACAAGGGCAAAGGAACGCCTTTTTATTACCATGAACTGTGACGAATCGTCGGAGAAAAGAGCAGTGTCACTGGCAAAGACAATATACGAACATCAGGGCATAACCCCGGAAATCGCCGCAAGTGCAAACTCCATAGCAGACTGGCTTGTGATGTGCCTTATCTCACACAGCAAGTCGGCAAAGCTGAGGGAGATTTTCGGTATCTGCGAGAGTTTCCGGTATGACAACGACTTTGAGATTGAGTATGAAATGTGTACCACTCCGGTGAAAACTGCTCCGGAAAGTGAGAAGATAAAAACGCAGTCCGAAGAGAGAAAACAGCCTGACCCACAGATGATGAACAAGCTGGAGGAGATGTTCGCATTCGACTACGAAAAGTCAGTTTTGTCCCTTTTGTCACCTGTCCCACAGGGTAGTAATTCAGAAATTTCACAGGCAAATCTTTCGGCAAAGATATCCGTTTCTGATATCGCAAAGGACGATTCACAGTTTGAACCTCCTCTTGACCGTCCGGATTTTGCAAGGGAATCAAAGCTTACTCCGGCTGAAAAGGGTACGGCACTGCACAAGTTCTTACAGTTTGCAAATTTTGAGGTACTGGAACAGAATATCGGTTCGGAGCTTGAAAGACTTTACAATACCGGTTATCTGTCGGAAAAGGAGAAAGAGGCAGTAAAGGAAGAGGACGTGAGGGCGTTCCTGGAATCGGGTGTGTTTAAGAGAGTAAAGGAGTGCGTTAAGGTACACAGGGAGAAGAAGTTCCTTGCGGCAATTGACGACCTTGAACTGGAAGGCGAAATCGCAGAAGAGTACAGGGGTACAATGGGAATGATAAACGGAATCATAGATATGGTTCTGGAGTATGAGGACTGCCTTGTGCTTGTGGACTACAAAACAGACCATGTATCTGACATAAACGAACTGGCACAGCGTTATTCCGGTCAGCTGGAGCTTTACAGAAAGGCGCTTGCAAAAATTGAGACAAAGCCTGTCAGGGAAACGCTGATATATTCGGTTTACAAGAGGGAAGAACTCAGTCTGTGACCAGACAGGACAATTCGTTGTCAGTTTTACGGCAGCTGTTTCTTTGAGGCTCGACCGGCAGCGTTGCGAATAAATAAATGGTCATTATGTAATATGCGGAGGAGCAGGAATGAAGATATACACGATAATAGGCGGTGTCAATGGAGTAGGAAAAAGCAGTCTTACAGGAGTTTTAGCCGCTGAAAGCAACGATTTGGGTGTTATAATCGACACTGACAAGATAACCGCATCACTGGGCGGTGACAAGATAAAAGGCGGTAAAGCGGCAATAGAGCGCATAAACCAGTGCCTTGAAAAGGGAATCAACTTTACCCAGGAAACGACCCTTTCCGGTTCACGCACCCTTAAAACCATAAAGAGGGCAAGGGAGCTTGACTACTTCATACGGCTTTATTATGTGGGGGTCAATTCTGCGGAGGAGAGTATCAGGCGTATAAAGAACCGTGTTGAAAAAGGCGGTCACGATATTCCGGAACAGGACGTAAGGCGCAGATACAGCAAACGCTTTGAGGATTTGGCGAACATTCTCCCATACTGCAATGAAGTAAGGCTTTACGACAACGAAAACGGATTTGTTGAAAAAGCCGAATACAAAAACGGCAGACTGATACTGAAAGGCAGTGATATCCCCGAATGGATAAAAGCCCTGTCCGAAAGTCCGTGACCCAGTGACCCGGTAGGACAATTCGTTGTCAGTTTTACGGCAACTGTTTCTTTGAGGCACGACCGGCAGCCGGACGGACAAATTATGTAGGGGCGACCATTGGTCGCCCGTGTTTCCGTTTCGTATGGCTGTTTAATCGGGCGACCAATGGTCGCCCCTACAATATGTTTCGTGCCGGTGCAATAAATTTAAAAAACCAGTGGAAAATAAACTGATTATGTGATATAATAAGAAAGTATAATCAGTGAAAAACCGAAAGGAGCAATATACATGGCAGAATATTCAAGAAAAAGCCTTGATGGCGGAATCGGCTGGACTTCCATAACCGACCCGAAATTCAAGACAGAGAGAATACAGGTTGTATTTCTGACAGAGCTTGACAGCAAAACAGCGTCAGACAACGCAATGGCTGGGGGGATAATCGGTTCGTCCAGCAGCAGATATAAGAACATAAGCGAGATAACCGCAAAGCTCAATTCACTTTACGGTGCAAATATCAGCGTAGACATCTCCAAAGTTTCAGGAGTTCAGCGACTGGGAATCGGTGTAAGCTCAATATGCAGTAAGTACGCTCTCGAGGGTGAGGACATCAGTTCGGAGGTTCTGGGGGTACTGCTTGACTGTCTTTTCTCACCAAACGCTGTGGAGAATCCTCAGACCGGTAAACCGGAATTTGCGTCCGAACCCTTTGATTTCAGAAAGAAAGACCTGCTTGATTCAATCGAAGCTGAGATAAACAACAAGAGGGGCTATGCGATAATGCAGGCGCAGAAGTCGGCATATAAGGGAGAGAGCAGTGCCGGTTCGCCCTACGGTACAAAGGAGACTGCAAACGCTGTAACCCCACGTTCGGCATACGAGGCATACGAGAACCTGCTGAAAACTGCTCAGATAGAGATTTACTATGTGGGACCCGAAGCAAACCCGACCGCAGAAAAGATGATTTGCGAGGCGTTCTCAAAGCTTGAAAGGACACCGGAGGAGGTAGTGTTTGACAGCCCCAGCGCACTCAAAAGTGAGGTGTGCAGAGCGGAGGAAAAGCTTGACGTAAACCAGTGCAAAATGGTCATGGCGTTCAAGAGTACAAGCACAGACCATGACGCCGTAAGGCTTATGAACACGATTTTCGGCGCAACTCCTTTTTCAAAGCTGTTCATGAACGTAAGGGAAAAGCAGAGCCTTTGCTACTACTGTGCCTCACGGTATAACCGGTTCAAGAGAACGATTTTAGTTGACTGCGGTATCGAGGAACAGAATCTTGAAAAGACTGAAAAAGAGATACTCAACCAGCTGGAGGAGATGAAAAAGGGAAACTTCACAGATGAGGAAATGCACAATTCAGTGCTGAGTATTCTCAACTCCTTAAAAGGAGTG
>CAMCMW010000190.1 GCA_945876155.1 uncultured Ruminococcus sp.
CGAAACTTTTATATTAGTGTCCGCTTTTCTTGTGTGGTATCTTTTATTCTTGCGTTCGCTTACATACCCATGCCAATTTTTACCGCTTTCAGGTTCAGTTCTACCAGTGCTTTTCTTGACTCCGGTATGATTTTCCTCAGCGCATTCTCCACTGATTCGGTCTTTATTACGCCCGTTTCCTTCAGCAGTTTTCCGCAAAGCACAATATTTGCCATACCGTCAACACCGTTATCGTGTGCAAGTTCAGTTGCCGGAATGTAAAAGCAGTCAATGTCAGTCCTGTTGCACTTTTCGTCAATCATGGAGGAGTCTATAAATACCTTTCCTCCCGGACGGACGCTGTCAATAAACTTTGTGTATGAAGGCGTGTTCATAACAATAAGGTAGTCTGGATTTGAAACTACAGGAGAGCTGACCGGCATATCAGAAATCCTTACAGAACAGTTGGCTGTACCGCCTCTCATTTCAGGACCGTATGACGGAATCCAGCTTACTTCCTTGCCCTCAATCATTCCGCCGTATGCAATAAGCTTTCCGGCAAAAAGCAGACCCTGTCCGCCGAAACCGGCAAAAATAATACTGTCAGTCATTGCTGTTCTCCTTTGCTGTTATATCCTTGTAAACTCCCAGCGGAAAGTAGGGAATACATTCCTTGCGGAGTCTTTCCAGCGACTCGACAGGGGACATACCCCAGTTTGTCGGACAGGTGGAGAGAACCTCGACTATTGAAAAGCCTTTTTTGTCACGCTGAATCTGGAACGCTTTTCTGATAGCTTTTTTGGCAATCTGTACCTCTTTCGGTGAATCCACTGAAACTCTCTGTGCAAGAGCAGTGCCGTCAACCTGAGCAAGAATCTCGCACATTTTTACAGGATATCCTGCCTTTTCCACGTCACGGCCGTATGGAGTAGTCTGTGTAACCTGTCCCGGAAGAGTGGTGGGAGCCATCTGTCCGCCGGTCATGCCGTAGGTGGTATTGTTTATAAAGATAATTGTTATGTTTTCACCTCTTGCGGCGGCGTGAATGGTTTCTGCGGTACCTATCGCAGCAAGGTCGCCGTCGCCCTGATAAGTAAATACAAACTTGTCCGGGAGGGAACGCTTTACACCAGTGGCAACTGCCGGAGCACGTCCGTGAGGGGCTTCTATCATGTCGCAGTTAAAGTAGTCATACGCCATAACCGAACAGCCAACCGGACAAATACCGATGGTATCTCCCTCGATTCCCATTTCATCTATAATTTCACAAATAAGCCTGTGTACTATTCCGTGAGTACAGCCCGGACAGTAATGTGTGTTCACATCTGCCATGGAGTCAGGCTTTCTGAATACAACGCTCATATATTTCTCCTTACGACAGACTGTCGTTGATTTCTGCAAGCTTTTTTATTATTTCTTCAGCAGAAGGTAAATTTCCACCTGTCCTGCCGTAAAATTCAACAGGTACAGAACAGTTTACTGCCAGCTTAACGTCGTCAATCATCTGTCCTGTGCTAAGCTCAACACAGAGTATGCTTTTGGCTGTAGGAACGATTTTCTGGTAGTCCTTTACCGGGAAAGGCCATAAAACCTTTGGTCGGAGCAGTCCGGCTTTGATACCGTTTTTCCTTGCCTCGTCCACTGCCTCACGGCATATTCTGGAGGCTGCACCGTAACCGGTGACAACGATATCTGCGTCATCAGTCAGATAAAATTCAGCGTCCTGTTCGTTCTCTACGATAGTTTCGTATTTCTTTGAACGGGCATTTACTGACGCCTCAAGCTCGTCCGGCTGTAAGAAAAGTGTATTTATAATGTTATGCTTTCTCTTGTTTCCGTGACCGTTTGTTGCCCACGGTTTTTCCGGCATCTTGTCGCTTATCTCAGGGAACACAACAGGTTCCATCATCTGACCCAGCATACCGTCAGAAAGTATCATAGCCGGTATTCTGTACTGGTCAGCCTTTTCAAACGCCTTGACTACCATGTCAGCCATTTCCTGAACGGAGTTTGGAGCGAAAACCAGTATGTGGAAATCTCCGTGTCCGCCGGACTTTACTGCCTGCCAGTAGTCAGACTGTGCCGGCTGAATACCGCCAAGCCCAGGGCCGCCTCTCTGTACATTGATGATTACACAGGGAAGATCGCTTGCGGCGATATAGGAAATACCCTCAGATTTAAGGCTGATACCCGGAGAAGATGAGGACGTCATTACCCTTACTCCGGCTGACGCTGCACCGAGAACCATGTTGATTGCGGCAATTTCACTTTCCGCCTGTAAGAATGTTCCTCCACGCTTTGGCATATTTTTCGCCATAAAGGCTGCGATTTCTGTCTGTGGTGTAATAGGGTAGCCGAAATAGCATTTGCAGCCTGCTCTGATAGCCGCTTCTGCAAGCGCCTCGTTGCCCTTCATTAAAACTCTTTCCGCTGTCATTTCTGCACCTGTCTTTCAACTGTTATTGCACATTCCGGACACATAACCGCACACATTGCACAGCCGACGCATTTATCATCGTTTATGCACACAGCGGTAAAATATCCGTGGCTGTTGATTTTGTCTTTTTGAATCTGTATTATTTTCTGCGGGCAAGCGTTTTCACACAGTCCACAGCCTTTGCATTTATCAAAAATGACATTAATTTTTCCCATTGGATAACCTTCTTTTAAATAGATTTTATGCAAAACTGGTCTTTACATATATGTCAATATATTCTGCCAGTCCGTCAAGCTGCCGGCATTTTAGATTTCTGTCAGCAGTATGGTACAAAACAGGAATTCCGGAAAGTTCTGAAACCTTTTCGGCAAATCCCACTGAACTTATAATATCCTCCGGCGCTGTCAGTCTGCCTAAATTGGAGTTGTTGACAATACCTGTGTGGGATATTCTTGCAGACTGTTCGATTTCTCTCATCAGTCTGACTGCCTCTTCAGCGTCATCACCTGTTTCACGGTAACGGTTTATCACATAAATCATTTCAGTACTGCTCATGTAACGCTTTAAAGTATCAAAGTATCTTCCCACAACAACAGCCCCTGCATCGTCCCCTCCGATATCCAGAATTATGCACTCGTGGTTCATAATAATTGCCTCGATATCAAAATTAAGGGCAGGAATGTCAAGGTTTGTGTTTGCATAAAGTGTACTGTAAAATGAAATATTTTTTTCTCTGAAAAGAGAACTGAAGTCCGCCGTACGGAAATAAGGGTTTACAATATCCATATCAGCAACGGCTGTTTTTAAACCCTGCTCAGAGTATCTGACAGCAAGATTTACAGAGAGATTGGTTTTTCCGCAGCCGTAATGACCTGTTATAATGTAAATTTTTTTCATCAGTGCCTCCGTAACCTTTATTATATTACTTTTCACCCAAGAATGCAATACTTTGAAAAAATAATAAAATGTTTAAAATTAAGCTTTTTTATAATTTTATGAAACCTGAAAACTTAAATATTTTCAGGTTTTCCCGGTTCAGATAAGCCCTGCTTTAACAAATCCGTCATACAGGCCGTCGTTTAAAATATCACCGCAGACTATGTCCGCCTTGTCTTTCAGTGCCTGTTCGCCGTTTCCCATTGCGACAGTAAGTGCGGCGGCACTGAACATATCAATATCGTTCATGCTGTCACCGAAAGCAACAGTGTCATTTATGTCAATCCCGAAGTGGTTACAAAACAGTTTTATTCCACTGCCCTTGTCACAGCCTTTCTGGACTATCTCAGTATTCATTGTATTGCTTTGCAAGTCAATATGGCTTATAATGTTAAAATCATCGCCGAAAATTTCTTTTATAGTATCAAGCTTTTCCGGTGTTGAAATTGTACAAATTTTTGTGCCTGGAACGGGGGAGTTCATAAAATCGTCCATGGTATAACGAAGTTCAAATTTATTGCGCCTTGCTATCATCTGCTTTATCTCAGAATTGCTGTTGTTGGCTTTTTCACCGAGAAACCCCAGCATATCAGCCATTTCGGGCTCCATGTAAACGGTTGTTTTGGTTTCGACTCTGTGCAGAACACCACGACTTCGCAGCTGCTGACAGATATCCTTTACTCTGAGAGGGTTCATTTCCTTATCCAGGACGACCTCTCCGCTTTTTTCAACATAACAGCCTCCGCCGGCAATTATTCCGTCAAACCCGGCTGTTGGGAAATCGTCGGGGATAAGACCAGTTGAACGGCCTGTGCAGATAACCGCAAGGTGTCCGTTTTTCTGAGCCTGTCTTATCGCTTTCATGGCTGAATCGGGAGTTCCGTAATACGGGTCACGGACTGTCCCGTCAATATCAAGAAAAATACATTTTTTATTCATGAGTTTTTACCTCCACTTTCATTATACATTGTCTGTCAACTGGACATAATGCACAGAAAACAAGCTAACCTGTTGACATGAACCTAAAAATAATATAAAATAAATTTGAGCATTACTGAAAGGATTTTTTGATTTATGGCTGTTTACAGAAAAAGGAAATTAAACTATATGTGGCTTTTTTACGTTGTAATGGCGTTTCTGATAATTCTGCTTATGATTTACGGAGTAAGCCTTATTCTTAAATCTTCCGATAGTGAGGAAGTGTACAGGGAGGCTGTGGAAAATTCTGTAGAAACGGAGCCGATTATAATTGA
>CAMCMW010000191.1 GCA_945876155.1 uncultured Ruminococcus sp.
TTCCGGCAATTGCCTGTATTGGTGCCTGTATATCAGTCGTTACAGTTCCGGCAGTTTCAAAACCGGTTTACTCCCTTTTTGACGTTGACACAACAGCGGCTGACAATACCTTCAAGCTTAATGAAAAGTTTGAAAACAACAGCTTTCTTGCTTTCTTCTGCCAGACTGCCTCTGAAAACCTCGCAAACAGGCTGACTGAACCGGAAAATTACAACGAAGACACTGTTGCCGCAATGATGAATGTTGATGTTGAGGACGACACAGCCGGTGCATTTGAAAACGCAAAGCCGAACGTTATTATGATAATGTCCGAGGCGCTTGCTGATTTCAGACGCTTTGACGACCAGCTTGACCTGAATATCGGCGATACATATCAGGGCTTTGACAATGTTGCCGCACAGGGCTATAAGGGTACTGCAATAGTTCCTACCTATGCAAGCTGGACTGTAAGAACAGAATTTGAACTTAACTTCGGTCTGCCGGTAAGGTCTCTCAATGACCCTAATATGCCGCAGCGTCTGCTCCTGGACAGAGCGCAGCCGACAATTGCCTCATACTACAAAAGCTGGGGCTACTCAACAGCTTATGTTCACCCGTTCATGGGTTCATTCTACAGCAGACAGAGAGTCTACGCAAACTTCGGTTTTGACCAGCTGATTTTTGACGAAGACTTCACAGTTCCGATAAACTACTACGGTACATACATCGACGACCAGACAGTATTCAATCAGGTAGAAAAGCTTATCGAGGATACAGATGAACCGCTTTTCCTCCACACAACAACAATGCAGAACCACCAGCCTTACGACCAGGGTGAGAATCCTGATGATGAAATGGGCAACTATTTCCAGTGGATTGCAAAGACAGGTACTGACTTTGAGGCATTTATAAACGACCTCAGCAAAATTGATGAACCGACTGTTGTATTCATTGTGGGCGACCATTATCCGTCACTCAAGGGCGAAAACAGCGTTTATGACCAGCTTGGCATGAACGGTGACAACTGCAGCGTTCTCTATGAGCAGCCGTTCATCATCTGGAGCAATTATGACCTTGACTACAGTTCAATGCCTGAGGAAGAATTTTCAACATTCTATATGCCTTATGTTATAATGGACCTCATTGACGCTCCAAAGGACGAATTTATTCAGGCTATGCAGAATAAAATGGAAACACTGCCTGTTTACTCAACCAATTATGACCCGTCAGTAGAAAGAGATGAAGAACTGGATATTCTGACATACGACAGAATTCTCGGTGATATCGTTTCATCAAACGCTATTCCTGAAGAACTCTACAAAACAGCTGAAGAGGCTGAAAACTGATAAAAGGTAACAGGGACGTTCCGGACAGAGCGTCCCTTTATTTAAAAGGAGGTAAAAATGGAACAGAAAAAGCTTGACCGTATTAATTTTCTTGCAAAAAAATCCCGTGAAACCGGTCTCACTCCAGAAGAAAAAAAGGAACAGGAGGAGCTGAGAAACGAGTACCGCAGAAGTGTTGTGGGCAATCTTGAGGCTCAGCTCAACAACACCTACATCGTCGAACCGGACGGCAGAAAAATCAAAGTACAAAAACGGAGGTAATCACAATGGCAAACAATGAAAAAAATTCAAAGAACACTGCAATGATAAGAATTATCTTATATGTGGTCGTTTTAATAATACTCTTTCTGGGTATTTTTGGTATCGTCAGCAGAAAAATCACTATCCCTGTTTCAGCTACAATGCTGATTGCTGTTGCGATATGGAACGGTGTCGCATATCTCAAAGACGGTAAAAAGAAACCAGCCGCCTTTACCTTTGTTACATCAGCAATACTTATCGCTTTGCTCGTAGGATACTTTATTACATCTTTTAAGTAAACGGTACAAAAAAGGAGGTAATTCATGGCTGCAGCACTCCTTCTTGCATCACTCGTTATCCTTATCTGCGTATGTTTCAGCAGAATATCCGGAAAAATCGGTATTCCGTTTCTACTTGCATTTATTCTGCTGGGAATGGTTTTCGGTTCGGACGGACTGTTCAAGATACCCTTTGCAGATTTTTCACTGGCAGAAAAAATATGCTCTGCCGCACTGATTTTCATTATGTTTTACGGCGGTTTCGGTACACGCTGGAGCGAGGCAAAGCCAATCGCCGCAAAATCCATAGTACTCTCAACTGTAGGCGTTGCCGCAACTGCTGGTATTACCGGAGTTTTCTGCCACTTCGCCCTGAACATGGACTGGCTGGAGGGTATGCTCATTGGCTCTGTTATCAGCTCTACAGACGCAGCGTCGGTTTTCTCAATACTGCGTTCCAAAAAGCTGGGTCTTAAAGACAACACAGCGTCGCTCCTTGAAATGGAAAGCGGAAGTAATGACCCGTGTTCCTATATGCTTACTGCAATTATGATTTCCGCAATGAACTCAGATGTCAGCGGCGTGGGCGAAATACTCTACCTGATTTTTGCACAGTTTGTTTACGGTATTGTCCTGGGTGTTCTTATTGCTCTGGGCGCACGGTATGTTCTGGCTCACTTCAGGTTCACCAACGAGGGATTTGACACGATTTTCCTGCTGGGTATCGCTGTCCTTGCCTACTCCCTGCCCGCTGTCATCGGCGGAAACGGCTATCTCAGCGCTTACATAGTGGGCATAATTCTGGGTAATTCAGATATCAAGAACAAGCAGTCCATGGTCCACTTTTTTGACGCACTTACCGGACTTATGCAGGTTCTGATATTCTTTCTGCTGGGACTTCTCTCCTTTCCGTCCTCACTGCCTGCTGCGTTCCCCAAAGCACTGGCAGTCACGCTTTTCCTTACGTTTATCGCAAGACCAGTAGCCGTTTTTGCAATACTCACACCCATGAAATGCAGCATAAAACAACAGCTGCTTGTTTCGTGGGCTGGACTGAGAGGTGCGGCGTCCATAGTTTTCGCAATTATGGCAACAGTCAGCCTTGATTCGCTGTCATGCGATATTTTCCACATAGTTTTCTGCATTGTACTTATTTCCATAACCTGTCAGGGTACGCTTATTCCGTTTATGTCACGAAAACTTGATATGATAGACAAGAGTACAAATGTCCTCAGAACCTTCAACGACTACACCGAGGAACTTGACGTACAGTTCATCAAGCTGACCATAACCGGCAGCGACCACCCATGGAAAAACAAGAAAATCCGTGAGCTTTCCATTCCCTGGGATTTACTTTTCGTGCTTGTCATAAGAAACGGAAAACGGCTTATCCCTAACGGCAAAACGGTACTCCATGAAAATGATATCGTTGTTGTCAGCGCACCCGTTTATCAGGGCAGCGAGGCTGTACAGTTCGGGGAAAAGAAAGTCCACAGCAGCAGCAAATGGATAGGCAGGAAGATTTCTGATTACGCTGCGGAAACCGGTATGTTTGTTGTGCTTATAAAGCGTGGCGCAAAGGTTGTCATTCCGAGAGGGCCTACTGACATTGAGAAAGGCGACGTGCTTGTAACCCACATTATTGAATCTGAAAACGAAAAACAAAATATCATGGCATAAAAAAAGAGGACACCAAACTGTCCTCTTTTTGAGTATTAAATTGTAAATCCCAATTCACTTGTTGGAGGTTAAATGAATCAGATTGTTAATCAGTAAACTTTAGTACATCGGTACCACCTTTGTAAAATTTTGTTATGAATCAGAATGTATTTTCTGGAGGTCTCACTCCTTTGCAATCATGTAATTCTTATGTTTCTGAAGGATATTTTCATATCACATCATTCCTTTGCTAAGAATTATTTTCAAATACCAAATCACAATTAGCCGTGCATCGGTACCACCTTTTCTTAAAAAACTATCTTTGCTTTTTATGTAAAGACATTACGTCATAAAATTGAGATTCAACCTTCACATCTCAAAATATGAAATTGAAGCTGTTGTTGAAACAGTAACTGTATCCTCCATTTTACAACTCAAACATCTCAAATAAATTTCAAAGAATTTTTCTGATATATTAATCGGAATGCTGATATACCTTGTATAATCACTAATTCCCGTAAATTTTCATTTAAAAATTATTTTTGAATATTGAGTCACCAACAACAGCTTCGTAAGACTGTTCTTCAATAGATTCCACCGGCAACTCCTCCATCTTGATATAAATTTATTTCCGCAAAAGAATCTTCCGAAATTCTTAATATCTAGCCTTGCAGAAATATCATCGTGAAAGAACAGCAACAATACATTTTTACAACTTATTCATGAACATTTTCTGAAAATGACCTTTTACAGTCCTGCTGCTTTATCGCTGCTTGTGTTCCTTTCGTTGTATATATAATACCACATTGTTTCAGCATTGTCAACAGTTTTTGATAAAAATCATGCACAAATATATTAAAAATGTTTAAACACTATGCCTATTGACTTTAATCTGAAATTGTAGTATAATTGATTTTGTCAGGGCTAAAAAATAATTATGAATTGGAGAAAATAAATGTCAGATATGAAAGAATACCAGCCGGATCTGTTCACTCTTGAAGATGAAAACGGCAATGAAGAAACTTTTGAGCTTGTTGACGTGTATAACGAAAACGACATGACATACTATGCGCTTATCCCA
>CAMCMW010000192.1 GCA_945876155.1 uncultured Ruminococcus sp.
CAGGAGCAGTCGGCAGGGTGTTCGGACAGGGGGAGAAATTCAAGGTGGGTGATGTGATTTTCCTTTGCGTAGGGAATAAGCCTGTCCGCAAGCTCGCTGTAATTGTACCAGCCGTTGGGGTCGTCTGGATTTCTCTTCCATGAACCGAGGTGGACTTCGTAAATGTTCATCGGCTGATTATAGTTCTTGGTACGGCTCTTCATCCAGTTTTCATCAGTAAAGCGGTACTCTTCCAGGTCAACTATATACGACGCAAATTCCGGACGCAGTTCCATGCCGAAACCGTAAGGGTCGCAGTGTTCACGGCGCAGACCGTCCTTTGAATATATCACGTATTTATACATATCGCCGAAATGAGCGCTTGAACTGCGGTAAGTCCAGACCAGACCGTCCCTTTGCATCTCCTCTTCATTCCAGCCGTTAAAACTGCCTATTACCGCTATTTTTTCAGCGTCAGGGGCGAATGTCCTGAATACAAAATCGTTGTTTTCTCTATGCGCACCGAAAAAGTTATAGCAGTCAAAAACCTTTCCGCAGCAGAAATCCTGTATGTTCAAATCTATCAACTCCATAAAAAATGACTTTTGTTCATTTTACTATATTTTTGCAGGTTTGTCAATACAGATTTCGACAACTTTCCGTTGACTGGATATAAAGCTATCTTAACCGGAAAACTGTATCCATAATCCGATTTCCGCATATTATGATAACAGGGGAAAACCCAATTTTACTTATCGGAGAATCATAACATGGAAAATATAAATTTTACAATGAACCGGCTCGAAGAGGGCAGATGGGGACGTGTTATCAGGCTTGACACCAAGGGTGATATGCGCCGAAGGCTACAGGATATCGGACTGGTTGAGGGTACTATGGTGAGGTGCCTGCGGAAAAGTCCCTCCGGTGACCCGGCGGCGTATCTCATAAGGGGTGCTGTCATTGCCCTGAGAAACGAGGCGTCCTCTGAAATATTCGTTGAATAACGCAAAAACCGGTATGACTTTCGCCATACCGGTTTTCTCATAATTGTTTTTTATTAAAGACCAGAAACTGTGAATGTAACTTCAATCTTCTGGTAAGTACCGAATGATGCAGGATCAACAACCTGTGGTGAGCAGTTTGTCAGATCGCCGTCAGCTGTTCTTGCGTCGTCCGGAACGCTTGCTGCGTCAACGTAGCCGTTGTAGATGTTTGATCTCATTTCCTTGCCGTCATCTGATGATGTGTAAGGCTTCTTTGTCATTTCAACTTCTGTACCGTCAAGCTTGATGCTGTCGATTGTGATAACCATGTTCGGATAAAGTGTTGTACCATTCTTAACGATTACAGCTGCGAATGTCAGACCCTGCATATCGTTGTAGCCTGTTGTCTGACCGTAACCGTTTGTTGAAGCGTCAAGAGCAACTGTGTACTGACCGTTGCCTTCGATTTTAGCATTTGTTGCGGCATATGTCAGTGTATCAGCGTCTGTTCCCCAGTAGTAGCCAACGTATCTGCCGTCAGCGAAAGCGAGGTATGCGTCGCCGTCTTCAGCAACAACGCTGTCCTCAACAACGATAGCGTTTACCTGCTCGTTTGCATTTGCTGCTGCATTTTCTGCTGCTGAGCTTTCAACTGCTGCTGCCTCTGTAGCTGCTTCTGTAGGAGCCTCTGTTGCTTCTGCTGCTGACTCAGAAGAAGATGATGATGAATCAGATTTGCTGCTGCTTTCTGAGTCACCGCAGGCTGTGAATGAAACAGCCATCATTACTGCTGCGCAAAGGCAGGCAAGAATTCTTTTAATTTTCATAGTTAAAAATCTCCAATCTGCCGTTTAATTTTCTGCGAACGGCACGCTTTTTTGCCTGATTATCTGTATACCCGCAAAACAGGCATAAGTTTCGTACTAAATCAGATACTTTAATGATACACAATTTTTCGATTTTGTTCAATATGCGTTATAGACAAATATCAAAATATTTTCTTTTGCATTTGTGTACATTTTACACATACTTAACTCAGTTCAAACATTCCCGTATAAAGCTGGTAGTATCTACCGTGCTGTGAAATAAGGTCGTTGTGGTTTCCTCTTTCAATGATTCTGCCGTTTTCCATAACCATGATGGCGTGAGAGTTTCTGACTGTTGAAAGCCTGTGGGCAATAACAAATACAGTCCTTCCCTCCATAAGGCTGTCCATGCCCTTTTCAATCAGCGATTCTGTACGGGTATCAATGGAGCTTGTCGCCTCGTCAAGGATAAGCACCGGCGGGTCTGCAACTGCCGCCCTTGCAATAGCCAGCAGCTGACGCTGTCCCTGACTAAGACTCCCGCCGTCACCGGTTATAACAGTGTCGTACCCCTCCGGCAGATGCTTTATAAACGAATCGGCATTTGCAAGCTCTGCCGCCGCCTTTACCTCACTGTCTGTTGCGTCAAGCTTGCCATAGCGGATATTATCTGCAATAGTACCGGTGAAAAGATGAGTGTCCTGTAAAACGATTGACTGCGAACGCCTTAAATCGGACTTTTTGATTTTGTTTATGTTGATGTCGTCATATCTGATTTTTCCGTCCGGCACATCGTAAAAGCGGTTTATCAGATTGGTGATTGTGGTTTTGCCAGCACCCGTTGAACCCACAAATGCAATTTTCTGCCCCGGTTTAGCGTAGAGAGTAATGCCGTTAAGGACTATCTTATTTTCGTTGTAGCCGAACACAACATTGTCAAAGGAAACCTTGCCTCTCACCTCGGTAAATGTAGTTGTACCGTCGTGGTGAGGGTGTTTCCATGCCCACAGACCTGTCCTCTCCTCAGTTTCAACCAGACTGCCGTTCTCATCTCTTTTTGCATTTACAAGGGTAACATACCCCTCATCTGCCTCCGGTTCTTCGTCGATAAGATTGAATATTCTCTCCGCACCGGCAAGTGCTGACAGAACCGAGTTGAACTGCTGTGATATCTGAGTGATAGGCTGTGCAAACTGTCTTGTGTACTGGAGGAATGTTGCGGCAGTACCGAATGAAATGTACCCCAGAACTGCCAGTACACCGCCGGAAATGGCAGTCAGCGCATAGTGAATGTAGGAAAGATTGTTCATTATCGGCATAAGAATGTTTGCGTATGTGTTTGCGTTTGTGGAGGCTTTTCTGAGATTTTCATTGAGAATGTCAAAGCCCTCTTTTGACTTGTTCTCATGGCAGAAAACCTTGACTACCTTCTGTCCCTCAATCATCTCTTCGATATATCCGTTTACTGCTCCCACAGCCTTCTGCTGGTCCTTGAAATACTTACCGCTTCTGCCGCCTATCTTCTTTATTATAAAGAGTATCACCGCAAGCATGGCAACAACAATAATAGTCAGCTGCCAGCTCAGATATAGCATAAAGCAGAACACGCTTATGACAGTAATTCCGGAGGAGATAAATTGTGCAATACTGTTTGTGAGCATTTCCCTTACAGCGTCCGAGTCGTTGGTGTAGCGGCTCATTATCTCGCCGTGAGTGTGGGTATCAAAAAACTTTATCGGCAGCGACTCCATTTTTCTGAACATATCCACACGAATCTTATAGAGCGTTCTTGTGGAAACGGTAATCATCATTCTGTTGAAAACCCATGATGAAAATGCACCCAACGCATAAATAACGCCCATAATACACAGCATTTTTACAAGTCCGGTCATATCGGGATTTTCCTGTCCGATAAATGGTTCTATGTAGTTGTCAATAAGTGGCTTGAGCATATATGTACCTATAACAGAGGCTGACGAGCTTATTATAATTGCAATTACCACCACAACAAGTCTCAGCTTATATTCGCTCATATAGCTGAAAATTCGTTTAAGTGCAGCACCGACATTCTTCGGCTTTGCCATAGGTTTGGTATTCGGTCCATGTCCCGGTCCTGGCATTACTTGTAACTTCCTTTCTGCTGAGATTCATAAACCTCTCTGTAAATTTCATTGTTTCTGATAAGCTCCTCGTGTGTTCCCACGCCGTTTACTTTTCCGTCGTCGAGGACGATAATTCTGTCAGCGTCGCACACTGAGGAAATTCTCTGAGCGATTATTATAGTTGTAGTATCGGCAAGCTTTTCTCTGAATGCCTGACGTATTTTACTGTCAGTTGCGGTATCAACAGCGCTGGTGCTGTCGTCAAGTATGATTATCTTAGGCTTTTTGAGCAGCGCTCTTGCAATACAAAGTCTTTGCTTCTGACCGCCGGAAACGTTCACGCCCCCCTGTCCTAAATCGGTTTCATAGCCTTCCGGGAATGACGTTATAAAATCGTGTGCCTGAGCCGCCTTGCAGGAGTCAACTATTTCTTCATCAGTGGCGTTTTCATTTCCCCAGCGGAGATTTTCCTTTATAGTACCCGAAAACAGTACGTTCTTCTGCAATACCATTGCCACCTCGTCTCTGAGATGTTCAAGGCTGTACTCCCTTACATCGTGTCCGCCAACATAAACTGTACCGGAAGTGGTATCATAAAGTCTCGGAATAAGCTGTACAAGGCTTGTCTTGGAAGAACCTGTTCCTCCGATTATACCGATAGTTTCGCCGGACTTGATTTCAAGGTCAATATTGGTAAGAGCGCAGTTGGAC
>CAMCMW010000193.1 GCA_945876155.1 uncultured Ruminococcus sp.
CCTGTTCTTCAGAAGATGCCGAGATATCTGCAATGTTCTTTTCTACTTCGGCGGTGTTTTCCTCAACCGTGCCAAAAGAGCCAGCCACCGTTTCCGCAAGATTCATACCGTTGCTTATAGCCCCCACAGTGCGTTCAATAAGCACCGTTGTGCGTGAGGCGGCTTCTCCGCATTTTGCCGCCAGCGCTCCTACCTCACTGGCAACCACTGAAAATCCTTTTCCTGCTGCACCTGCCGCCGCTGCCTCAATGGAGGCGTTAAGGGCAAGCAGATGGGTCTGGAAAGCGATGTCGCTGATTGTATCGTTTATTGAGCGTATTTCTTTTGAGGAACTGTACATTTCCCTCATTGCCCCCAGCAGCTCGTCCATCTATCCGCCGCTTACCTTTACACCGTCTTTGGTTGCAGAGGCTAAGGTTAAAACAGCGGCGGTGTTTTCTGCATTCATTCTGATACTCTCTTTCATGCTTTCAAAGCTGTCGCTTATCTCCTGTATCAGCTCCGTCTGATGAGTTACGCCACCGGCAAGGCGGCATGATGTATCAACCACCTGTTCGGATATTTCAGACATTTCTCCGGATACCTTGTCGATATCTTTAAGCACAGTCCTGAGCGAATTTGTAATATTGTCAAGGGAAGTCTTTATGGGTTCAAAATCCCCTCTGAAATTACCCTCAGTTTCGTGGGTAAAATCTCCCTCAGCCATTTTCTCCGGACTGTCGGAAATGTGCTTAATCATACTGTTGAGATGTCTGATATTGCGTCTGGTGGACTCCACAAGCACTCCTGTTTCATCATTGGCGGTAAAGGTTTCCATATCCGATTTCAGGTCACCGTCCGCTAAAAGCTCAATTCTTTTTGTGCAGCTGCATACTGGTCTGACAATACGGGCAGATGTTTTTAATATGAGTATAATGCCTGTTATAATTACAATAATGGTACAAACTGCCAGTACAGCAAGACCTATCAGCTGTTTTCTGACAAATTCAAAGTAGCTTACTGTGACTGCAAGTACCCAGCTGCTGCCCTTTTCTATAGGCACATAGCAGGCAATACGTTTAACTCCGCCGTCATTGCAGATAAGAGAGCCGGTCTGATTTGCAAGCATTTCGGATATTACGTCAGCCTGTGCCGACAATGACGAATCCTCTTTCGCCTCGGATATGTAGTTTACCAGATTGCTTGCGTAGGAATAGTCATTGTGAGCAATAAACGTTCCTGTACTGTCAATAATAAAATTCATTCCGTTTTCGCCCACAAGAACGCTTCCGATTATATCGGTGAACAGCTTAGCGTCCGCTGCACCGTAAACTATTCCGCAGAAATTACCGTCACGCACCACAGGAGCGCAGAATAAAACTGATAATGCACCATTTCCGTCTTTGGAGGCGTAGGGGTCGGAGGTGACAGGTGAGAGACTTTCACGGCAGTCTTTGAAATACTCTCTTTCAGAAAAATCACTGCCGTTCTGGTTTATTCCGTTTTCATCTGTGTAGCCTATGCGAAGAAAACCGTTGCGTTCCTTTACGTCCTCAAGAAAACTCATGATTTTATCAGTATCAGCAGACTCATTCTGAAACAGCTCGTTTGAAGCCGCCTCGTTGACTGCCGTTTCATATACCACCAGCTGATTTGTAATAGCCTGTGCAGATATTTTGGCGGTTTCGTTCATACTGTCTTTAAGCGCAGAGGTTATATTCATCATTCCTCCCGCAAGGGCATATCCAAGCAGGATAAATGCAATCAGCAGCATCGGGATAACTGCAAGCAGTACAATTTTTTTCTGTATTGAGTGTGTTTTTTCATTTTTACGGTTTCTCCTTTTTGCAAACCTTTACTTCATAATACGCAAAAAAGCGCTCAGAAAAATAAAGGGAAAACCGTCAGTTAAAAATGAGACTGGTTATCTCTTTATTCCGAGCGCCGTTGCTTCGATAATATTCTATTTATATTATACCGCCGTAAACTGCTGATGTCAACAGTTATTATCCTGTTGCGTCAGAAAATCTGTAAATAAAAAACAGGCAGATACCCTTCAGAAGTATCTGCCTTTTAATATTATTCTTCCGTATTACCTGTATAGTATTTAAGCTCAACGTCCTTGCCGACGAGGTACTGGTGGAGTAAAACCAGGTCGGAAACTTCAATATGTCCGTTACCGTTTGTGTCACTTGCTGTGGCACCAAGCAAGCCTAATGGGAAACTGTCAATTGAATTAATAAGTATTTCTCTAAGCGCAACAGCGTCAAATACATTGACCACGCCGTCTTCCCTTACATCACCCGGAATGAAATCAATGTCCGGATTGGTTGTGGGGGTTTCGGTAGTTTCCTCTGTCGGTTCTGTCGGGTCAGTCGGCTGGATATCGCCCATGTTATAGTTTTTCCAGTCTGGGAGTTCGTCAAGAGTAATGCAGTAGTCACTCTGATATACTTCCTTCAGTGTTTCCGGATTGTTCTTGTTAGTACCCGAAAGGAAGTTTTCCGAACCATTGTCGTACCATACGCAGAAATAGAGCCAGTTTGCCTTTTCAATCAGCATATTTTCAAGGCTTGGAACTGTATCGTTTTCCGGCATTGAAACAAGCTTTGTATTGTTTGTAAGGTCAACAAGCTTGTAGAAAGTATCTGAAATAGCGTCCTCGTTAGGACAGTTGGAAAGACCGTCTGTTCTGTTGTATACACAGTTGTACTTGTCAAAGCCCACGATATCAACGTACTCATCTCCCGGATACCAGTCCTCGTAACCGTTTAAGAGGTAGCTGTTGAATTCCCAGATGAGGTTGTGCAGACCGTATTTTTCGGTAAGGGTTGTATAAAGCTGTCTCCAGAGGGCAACGTAAGCCTCAGGACCTTCCTGTCCCCACCAGAACCATGCCTGACCGCTGTTTCCGTCATAATTTCCCTGTGCTTCGTGGTATGGTCTGAAAATAACCGGTACACCTGCATCCTGTATCTTCAGAAGTTCCTGTGCAAGCAGGTCAATGCAGAGCATGGTGTATTCGTATTCTTTTGTACCCTCAATAGTCGCATTTTTAACGCTGAATGAACTGTTTGGCTTATAAGATGCAGCAGACCAGTCCACTTCGTCGCCTACCGTATAATTTGCAAAATCAGTCGGTAAGCTTATATGCTGGCAGACTGTCGGAATACCGTTGCGCTCGTTTGCCCATTCGATAATTCTTTCAGTTGTGCCGTCGTCCCAGCCGTAAAGCGGGTTTACGTTCTGATAGTCAAAGCCTCTTATTGCAGGGTATACGCCGAAATTATCGTGTATCCATTCAAACTCGGACTCATATCCCTGGAGGTATTTTCCGCTGTATCCGGCAGGCTGGTCTTCGGTGTGTCCGTTTCCGTAAATCTCCTGCTGACCGGAAATTATGTGCTTGCCGTAAACATCACAGAGATAATTCATAAGTCCCTGGGTTTCTTTGGTAGCATTCTTGTCTGAAAGAGTGGGTTCGATGTTCAGTTCCGGAACCTGCGCTTTTGATACTGTAACAGTATCGTATTCAGCGTAACCCCAGCTGCCTGTAACTTCAAAGGTGTTTTCACCCTTGTTGAGCCTTACTCTTCCGAAGTTGACATCAGTCCACTCGTTGAGATAAGGCAGCCATTTTTCAAGCTTTTTGCCGTTTACATTGACAGTCTGCAAACGCAGTCCCTCGGTGGTTTCAAGCTGAGCGCATCTGAAATTGAGGTCGTACAGACCGTCTTCCGGCGCATCAACGGTAAAGCTGAAACTGTCACCCCTTACATAGACAAAACCCTCTCCCGAATAGCCCGGCAGCTGCTTGTCATAGACGGAAGTCCAGATTTGCATACCATCGGAAAGGGTAAGGTTTTCACATTCGTCACTGAAAATGACGTCTGAATCTTCCTCCGCTGCACTGATACCCGGCACTGCTGACGTGACTGTCAATAGCAGAGCTGCCGCAGTCAGTGCTGAAGACACTCTTCTGGTGATTTTTTTCATTGGTAATTCCTCCTCGTTTAAGGCAATTTCGCAGAGATATTCATGCGGAAATTCCTTAACACAAAAATGTTTATATCTTTATACATCTATTATAGTTCTGCTGGTTTCAGCTGTCAATAATTATTATTAAAAAATACCACATTAAAAAATACCACATTTGTGCTGAAAATACAGCATATTAAACAAATTGGCGTGTTCTTCATTGTAGAAAATTCCTTAAAGCTTTTTCGTGAAAAATATGACAAGTTTCCTTGACATTATAACGCTGATATGGTATTATTAATAGTAAAGACTAATGCAGAAAAGAAAGGGTTCGTATGGATAAGGACGAAATTCTTAAACGTGGACGTGAGGACGGGCCTGACGAAAGGGAACAGAAAATTTACCTTGACGCTCTGAGAATATCCGGAGTGGTGGTGTGTGTGCTTTGCATAGTGTTCATCATTCTGAGCATTATAAAGGGCAGAAGTATTTATCCATACTGCATAATGGCGATGTCATACTGCTGTGCCGACAACCTTTACAGATTTATCAAGCTGCGCAGAAAAGCCGACTGCGTTTTCGGT
>CAMCMW010000194.1 GCA_945876155.1 uncultured Ruminococcus sp.
ATAACCATAGCAAGTCTGTCAAGACCGATACCAAGACCGCCGTGGGGAGGTGCGCCGTACTTGTAAGCTTCAACAAGGAATCCGAATTTAGCCTCGATTTCCTCGTCACTAAGTCCGAGCGCCTGGAACATCTTCTGCTGTAACTCGTAGTCTGTGATACGGATAGAACCGGAGGACAGCTCTGTGCCATTGAGTACCAGGTCAAACGCCTTTGCAAATACCTTTTCCGGTGCGCTGTCAAGATACTGTATACACTCGTCCTTAGGCATTGTGAACGGGTGGTGCATTGCCACATAGGACTGTGTTTCCTCGTCATATTCAAAGAACGGGAAGTCGGTTATCCACAGGAAATTGAACTTGTCTGCCGGAATAATGTCAAGCTTTTTGGCAACCTGAAGTCTGAGTGCGCCTAAAACAGGGAGTGTTACCTTGTTCTTGTCAGCGATAATGAGCGCAGTGTCGCCCTTTTCACAGCCGATTCTTTCAAGGATAGCCGCAAGTTCGTCCTCGCTGAAGAACTTTGCAAATGAGCATGACGGCTTTTCGTCCACCCATCTCACATAGGCAAGACCCTTAGCACCGATACCCCTTACCATTTCAGTAAGCTTGTCGATTTCCTTTCTTGTGAGGACTGAGGCTGAGTTTTTCGCAACGATTGCTCTTACACTTCCGCCGTTCTTTACAGCGTCTGCAAACACACCGAATCCACAGTCTGCAACCATGTCGGAAAAGTCCTGAATCTCCATGCCGAAACGTGTGTCAGGCTTGTCCGAACCGTAGCGGTTCATAGCTTCGGTGTAGCTCAGACGGGGTAGGGGAGTTGGTATTTCCATGTCAAGGACATTTTTGAAAAGATAGGAAATGAAACCTTCTGTCATTGAGAGGATATCCTCAACGTCAACAAAGGACATTTCAAGGTCTATCTGTGTAAATTCCGGCTGTCTGTCGGCTCTTAAATCCTCGTCACGGAAACATCTTGCAAGCTGGATATACCTGTCCATTCCGGCAACCATAAGCAGCTGCTTGTAAATCTGTGGTGACTGTGGGAGTGCATAGAACTTGCCGTTGTGTACTCTTGACGGAATAAGGTAATCTCTTGCACCCTCCGGAGTAGACTTCATCATCATCGGTGTTTCGATTTCTGTGAAATCGTTTGCGTAGAAGTACTCACGGGCAGCCTTTGCAATTTTGTGGCGCATGATAAGGTTCTGCTGCAATGGCTGACGTCTTAAATCGAGGTAACGGTATTTGAGTCTTAACTCCTCGTTTACCTTTGTTTCGTTGGTGATTTCAAAAGGTGGTGTCTGTGCCTTTGCAAGTATTCTCAGGTCGGAAACGATAATTTCTATTTCACCGGTTTTTATGTCCTTGTTGACGCTTGCTCTTTTTGCGGTAACGCCCTTTGCCATAAGTACAAATTCACTTCTGCATGAAGACGCCTTTTCAAGTATTTCCCTGTCGGTTGTATCGTTGAAGGCAAGCTGTACGATACCAGTTTTATCTCTTAAATCAATAAAGATAAGGTTGCCGAGGTCACGGATTTTCTGAACAAATCCCCCGACTGTAACTTCAATACCTTCCTGTGTGACTTCTCCGCAGTAATGAGTGCGTTTAAGTCCGTTCATATTATCTGCCATATTTATCTCCATTCTGCCGCCAATTAAACCGGCAATTTATAGTGAACGCAAAAATTTTGCTTTCACTATAATAATTTATTTTATTGCCTTGCACATCCGCTTACTTCGTAAGCTCCGTGCATATCGGCTAATAGTAAACGAAAAAAATATTTTTCGTTCACTATAATAAGATTAGCGTGACAGTTCACGCTAATCTTGAAATAACTTTATTATTCCAGTACACCGCCGAACATATCATCAAGAGCGATACTGGAAAATGTGTTTAACAGAGTATCGTCAAGCTTTATGTCAATCTGTTCGCCGGTTTTCATGTTTTTAAGCTTTGCAGTACCGGAACTTATCTCATTGTCGCCCAGTACAATGGTAAACGCCGCACCGATTTTGTCGGAATACTTCATCTGTGCTTTAAGACCTCTTCCCACTGTGTCAAACTCAACGTTGAAACCGCCGGAGCGAATCTCCTTTGCGATTTTCATAGCAGTGGGGACAGCGCTTTCGTCCATAGGCGCAATGTAAAGGGAACAGCCCAGGTCTTCGTCAAACTCCACGCCCTGATTTTCCATTGTGAGGATAAGACGTTCAAGTCCCATAGCAAATCCCAGTGCCGGGGTGTCCTGACCGCCCAGCTGTTTTATAAGACCGTCGTAACGACCGCCGCCGCAGATAGTACCCTGTGCGCCGATGTCAGTGGTCACAAACTCAAAAACTGTCTTTGTGTAATAGTCAAGACCTCTTACGATTTTCGGGTCAACAGTAAAGCTTAAATCAAGGTTTGTAAGGTATGACTGTAATTTCTGGAAGTGGTCGGAACACTCTTCGCAGAGGAAGTCAAGGATAACCGGAGCGTCCTTTGCGATTTCAGAGCAAATCGGACTTTTGCAGTCGAGAATACGCATAGGATTCTTTTCAAGCCTTGAAAGACAGGTGTCGCAAAGCTGGTCTTTTTTATCCTCAAAATAGGCTTTCAGTGCCTTGTGGTATTCCGCACGGCATTTAGGACAGCCGATGGAATTGATTTTCAGTTCAACATTTTTTATACCCAGCTGTGAAATAATTGTGTGAGCAAGTAAAATCACATCAGCGTCAGCGGAGGGCAGCTTGCTTCCTGCCATTTCAACGCCGAACTGGTGAAACTCTCTGAGTCTGCCAGCCTGGGGTCTTTCGTGTCTGAAACAGGAAAGTATATAAAATGCCTTCTGGGGCAGTGCCTCGTTGAGCATACCGTTTTGCAGCATAGCTCTGATAGTTCCGGCTGTACCCTCAGGACGGAGCGTGAACTTGGTTTCCTTTGCAATAACTGAATACATTTCCTTCTGCACCACATCAGTTGTTTCGCCGACGGAACGCTGGAAAAGCTCAGTATTTTCAAAGGTAGGGATTCTTATTTCGTGGAATCCGAACTCAGCCGCAGCGTCTCTTGCAGTTCTTTCAACAGTGTGCCATTTGCGGATATTTTTACCAGTAATATCCTCAGTGCCGTTAGGTCTTTTTATATTCAGTGCCATAAATTACTCCATTCATTTTTATATTCAGGGTTTCAATAATACCAACAAATCGTCCCTTTTGGGGACGATCGGATTTATAATAAATATTAGTAAATGCCTCGCACATCCGCTCACTATGTTCCTGAGAGCGTATCGGCAAATAGTAAACTCCAGATTAATTTGTCGTTTACTATAATTTTTATATACGTGGGTTGCCGATTTCACGCCAGTCAAGGTCTCCTCTTTCAAGGGACATTATAAGTGCCTCAGCCGTTGCTATGTTTGTTGCAACCGGAACGTTGTGAACGTCGCAGAGTCTTAAAAGGTTGATGTCGTTAGGCTCGCTTGCCTTGGGGTTGATAGGGTCTCTGAAAAACAGCAGTACGTCGATTTCGTTGCAGGAAATCCTTGCGCCTATCTGCTGACCGCCGCCCTGTGCGCCGCTTAAATATCTTTGTATGTTAAGTCCTGTAGCCTCGCTTACAAGCTTTCCGGTAGTACCGGTTGCGCAGAGGTTATATTTGGAAAGTATACCGCAGTATGCTATACAAAACTGAACCATCAGTTCTTTTTTTGAATCGTGAGCTATAATAGCTATTGTCATTGCTTTGTCCTTTCAGATAATAAGTTTGTTATATATCGGATGAATTATTTTATCGTCAACGGAGCATTTTCTCCGCATATTCTTCTTGCTATTGCCATAAAAGCATTGCAGCCCGGAGCGCCTTCAGAAATACTTTCGCTTTTACCGTAGAAGAGGGTGAGGGCATTATCTTCGGGTACGACACCGATAAGCTGTATACCGCTTTTATCTATTACGGCATCGAGGTTATCAACGATACCGTAATCAATATATTTTTTATGTACTCTGTTGATTATAAGCCGCTGATTATCACAGCCTGACCTGTAAAATTCATCTGACAGCCGTGAAACGTCCCTGATACAGATATTATCGGGAGTTACAACGAAAAAAATTCTGTCAGCGGACTTTAAAGCCCTGACCATATTCTTATCAGCGCCTGCGCCGGTATCAATCAGCACAAAATCGTACAGATTTTTAAGCTGTGAGACTGCTCCGGCGATTTTTTCATAGTCAAATTCCGCGGAAAAATCAATTGGCGCACAGATAATGCTCAACCCCGGGACAGTCGGGATTTTATTCACACATTCTTTCAGTCTGCACCTTCCGGAGGTGTAGTCTGAAATGTCAAATTTAACCTGACTGGTTATACCGAAAAAGAGGTCAAGGCATCTGAAACCAAAATCAAGTTCCAGTATCACAACCGAGAATCCGGAATTTGCGAGAGCATTTCCGAGTCCGGCGCAGACAGTTGATTTACCAGTTCCGCCTTTTCCGGAGGTAACAGCAATAACTTCTGACATACTGTTGATTTCACCGCCTGAGTTTAAGAGGA
>CAMCMW010000195.1 GCA_945876155.1 uncultured Ruminococcus sp.
CGGGCGAGCAATGCTCGCCCCTACAAAAAATGTGAGAAAATGTTAAAAAAGTACTTGACAAGCAGTAAACAATATGCTATAATATAAAAGTTGTTAAAACAAATCGTATTCTAAAGACAGCTGGTGGAGTAAAATCCGTAAGTCCAGCCGAGGAATGTGCATTGATAATCTGATTATTTTATGCCCTTTTCCTCTGCGAAAAGGGTTTTTTGCATTATTCTTTTGATACGGTTATGAATTAATCGGAGGTGAAACTATAATGCCAAGCGAAAAGGTTTTGGAGGCTAAGAAGGCTAAGGTTGAACAGCTTACAGAAATGCTCAAGAACGCTGTTTCATGCGTGATCGTTGATTACAAGGGTATCACTGTTGAAGAAGATACCAAGCTCAGACGTGAACTGCGTGAGGCTAACGTACATTACTCAGTTGAAAAGAACACAATGCTCCGTTTTGCTCTTAAAAACGCAGGTATTGAAGGTCTTGACGACGTTTTAGAGGGTACAACTGCTATCGCTGTTTCTAACGACGACCAGACTGCTCCTGCAAGAATCTTAGGTAAATTTGCTTCAGCTACTGAGGGTAAGTTCAATCTTAAAGCAGGTATGGTTGAAGGTCAGGTTTACGACGAAAAGGGTGTTATCGCTCTTTCAAAGATTCCTTCAAAGGACGTTCTGCTCGCACAGCTCGTTGGCTCACTTCAGGGTCCTATTCAGGGACTTGCTGCAATTCTCAAGGCTGTTGCAGACAGCAAGACAGACGATGCAGCTTAATTTTTACAGTGACATTTTATGTCGGAATTAAATTATTGTTAAAAGGAGATTATTATCATGGCTTCAGAAAAGACATTAAAGTTTATTGAAGATATCAAGGCTCTGTCAGTTATGGAACTGGCTGAACTCGTTGAGGCAATCCAGGAAGAATTCGGTGTAACAGCTGCTGTTGCTGCTGCTCCTGCTGCTGGCGGCGCTGCTGCTGCTGAAGAGAAGACAGAATTTGACGTAATTCTCGCTTCATTCGGCGACGCTAAGATGCCTGTTATCAAGGCTGTTAAGGACGCTCTCGGTCTTGGACTGAAGGAAGCTAAGGAAGTTGTTGAAGCAGCTCCTAAGGCTCTCAAGGAAGGCGTTTCTAAGGCAGAGGCTGAAGAACTCAAGGCTAAGCTCGAAGAGGCTGGCGCAACAATCGAAATCAAGTAATTTTTATATTGCGTTTTCGGCACTCCCGACTTTTTCGGTCGGGGGTGTTTTTTGTTGACATAATAAGAAATATGTGGTAAAATTATGTTATAATTTTTAAAAGGAGGTCTGTCGAATGAAAAAAAGACAGAGAGTGACAAGTGTTCTGACTGCATTGGTTTGCAGTATCAGTGTTTTTTGCGGCGGAATTCAGCCTTTGATTGCTAAGGCGGTAACATACGGCGAAGAAAATCAGTACGGAGATTATCTGTATTACAAAACTGTTGATGAAGATGATGACGGAATATTTGATTATGCATATGTATCTGATTGTGATACTTCTGTTACTGATGTTGAGATTCCAAGTGAAGTTAACGGCTTGCCTGTGACAACTATTGGATGGCAAGCGTTTTATGATTGTTCAAGCCTTTCAAGCATAACAATCCCGGACAGCGTTAAGCGTATTGAAACAGGTGCATTTTCTGGTTGTAAAAGCCTTGCAAGCATAACAATTCCTGACAGCGTGACGAGTATTGAAAATGCGGCATTTTATGGTACAGCATTACTTGCAAATCAGACAGGTCCATTATATTATGCTGATAAATGGGTTATAAACTGTGATGAAGATGTAACATCAGCTGAAATAAAAGAAGGTACAAAGAAAATTGGAAGTCATGCATTTCAAAATTGTTCAAGCCTTACAAGCATAACACTTCCTGATGGTTTAACGAGTATTGGAGATATGGCATTTGCAGATTGTTCAAGCGTTGCAAGCATAACAATTCCTGACGGCGTGACGAGTATTGGAAGTTTTGCATTTTGGAACTGTACAAGCCTTTCAAGCATAACAATTCCTGACAGTGTAACTTCAATTGAATCTTGTATGTTTCGAAACTGTGAAAGCCTTTCGGATATAATTTTACCTAAAAGTGTGACGAGTATTGGAATGTCAGCATTTTTGGGTTGTACAAACCTTAAAAGCATAACAATTCCTGATGGCTTAACTAGTATTGGAGATATGGCATTTGAACGTTGTTCAAATCTTGAAAGTATAACAATTCCTGAAAGCGTAACGAATATCGGGGAAATGGCATTTGTATGCTGCACAAGTCTTACAAGTATTACAATTCCTGAAAGTGTAATGAACATTCAACATAGCTTTGTCTATTGTACAAATCTCACATACATAAATGTTTCAGAAAACAATGAAAATTATTGCAGTGTTGATGGAGTCCTTTTTAATAAAAATAAAACAGAAATGCTTCAGTATCCGGTTGGAAATGAAAATAACGAATATTCTATTCCTGAAAGTGTGACTAGTATTGGAAATTATGCATTCTCAGGCTGTACTAGTCTTACAAGTATAACAATTCCTGACAGTGTTTCATATATAGGCGAAGCAGTATTTTATAATTGTCAAAATCTTTTAAGCATCATAATTCCTGACAGTGTTTCATATATAGGCGCAACAGTATTTTATAATTGTAAATCTTTGAAAAAAGTTAATATATCAAATAATTTAACTTTACTTTCAAGCGGAGCATATCTTTTTGATATTGATGATAATGAAGTTATTTCACAACAAGGTTTTTTTGAAAAATGTGTAAGTCTTGAAAGTATAACAATTCCTGACAGCGTGACAAGTATTAAATATAATACATTTTCTGAGTGTTCAAGTTTAAAAAGCATAACAATAAAAAATCCAAAATGTGAAATATATGATTGGAAATCTACTATTTCAGACACAGCCACAATCTACGGCTACCCAAATTCCACAGCACAAGCCTACGCAGAAAAATACGACAGAAACTTTGTCGCACTTGACGAAGAACCGCCTGTCACAACTCCAGTTGTAACAACAGCGGTCACAACAACCGAAACAACTGTTGCAACAACAATTTCAATACCAGTGGAAACCGATATTTCAACTGAACCAATTACAACACAGCCGCAGTCAGGCACAACAACTGTTTCCACATCAATTGCAACAGGAGGCATAACCGATGTTCCGCCGGAATATGTTACAACAACAGTTCCGACAACAACAGAACCAGTTACAACTACTGAGCCGTCAGTACAGGGCGACATCTCCGGCAACGGCAAAATCGACCTTTACGATGCAATAGAAATTTGCAAAAACATTATGGGTATGAGAACTTTCACCGACGAGGAAAAGGTTATCGCAGATTTCGACGGCAACGGTGTGGTTGATTTGTATGACGCAATCGGAATTGCAAAGGAATTGCTGCCGAAATAATGGATTGTCGGAATTTGTCGAAAGTTTTTACTTTACATTCAGAACAATCTGTGCTATAATATATTCATTGGATTTATTCCAAAATAAAATAATAAAAGATTTTTTCTACACAGCAAATGCTCCGTTTAAAAGCGGAGCATTTCTGTTTATATTAAAGTAACGGGAAAATAACGAAAAAAATAACGGGCGACCAGTGGTCGCCCCTACACATATTTACGCTATCGTAGGGGCGAGCATTGCTCGCCCGAATACTTGAAAATCAACTTTTTATACCTTTGCTCTTTCAACTGAAACAACGTCCTTTACACGTCTGAGCTTGTCAAAGAGGTTTTTCAGCTGTTCAGTACCGGCAATTGTGATAGTCGCCTCAAAAAGCGCATTGCCGTTTTTGAGATTTCTTGATGAGGAATGGAGAATCGGAATCCTCGCCTCGGTCAGTATCGCCGTGATGTCGTAGACAAGTCCCACTCTGTCAAGGGCTATGACCTCAATGCTCGTCTGCATACTGGTCTGCTCCTTGTCTGTCCACTGCACGTCCATCCACCTTGCAAGCTCCTCTTCATTGTTTCGCCTGAGCGCCGCAAGGTAATTTGTACAGCCGGTGGTGTGGACGGAAATGCCGTGCCCCCTTGTGATGAATCCCACAATCTCATCTCCCGGCAGTGGGTTGCAGCACTGTGCAAATTTAACGGTGCAGTCGTCGATTTTGTCCAGAATGATACTGCTCTGCTTTCTTACCGGCTTGATGACAGCAGTATTTTCCGGCTCTTCCTCTTTCTGGTAGAGTTTGACATACTTGTCTTTAAGCCTCGGGAGTATCTTTGAAAGCATCGTTCCGCCGTAGCCGATAGAGGCATAGAAATCGTCAAGGGTGTTGCAGTTGTGACGCTTTAAATCGTCCGCAAGGAAATCTTCAAGTTCTTCCTCCGGCACACGTATTCTGAAATGCTTGAACTCTCTTTCAAGTTCAGCTTTACCGGTCTGGATATTTTCCTCACGGCACTCCTTTTTGAACCACGAACGAATCTTTGACTTCGCCTCGTTGGTCTTTGCAATGGAAAGCCACGCCCTGTTAGGAC
>CAMCMW010000196.1 GCA_945876155.1 uncultured Ruminococcus sp.
TTATTACAAATCCTCTTTAATTTACGATATTTTACAGGCACTTTTCCTTATGGTTGCTTTAGTCTGAGTTACTGTTACTTCTTTAAAAGGCTTGCCAAAAACAAAGCTGCATGATATAATTAAATAAAAATCAATATGTTCGACTGTCCTGAATACCATTCTTTATTTAAAGTAATGGAAACAACACACCACGAGGTTTTATCCGAAAAATGCGCAATACATTTCTTTGAACTGAAAAAGGTCAACAAGAAAGTAAACAAAGATAATCGCATGGAGCTGTGGCTGCAGCTTATTAACGCCGAAAGTGAGGAGGAGCTGGATATGCTGAAAGAAACAAATGTATCTGAAATTCAGAAGGCAGTAATGATAATCCACAAAATGAGCGATGACGAAAAAATCCAGGAGGCTGCCAGATTAAGAGAAAAAGCCCTCCATGATGAGGCTACCGCTTTGGGTCACGCAAGACGTGAGGGTTTAGCTGAGGGTGAACAAATCGGGATTCAAAAAGGCGAACAAATCGGGCTTCAAAAAGGCGAACAAATAGGGATTCAAAAAGGAAGAGCTGAAGGTATTGCCGAAGAACGTGCAAAACTTGAGGCTAATCTGAGAGCATTAGGCTTATCAGAAGATATGATAAAAAAAGCTCTCAACAAAGACTGAAATAACTGGTACGGTAAAGAATAAACTGTCCCTCAAAACGCAGCCTGACGGTAATTGAAAAGGTCACATTTGCATCAGAATTACCGTTCTTATTGCATATTTGTACTCTGATTTTGGTACAAAAATCAGGGTACATTTCTATACCCGAAATCCCGTATTTGCGGAATAACGAAACTGTTATACTATAAAATATATAGGTTTGAGAGAGGAAAAAGGATGACCAATAATTTATTCAAAGTCGATGATAACAGCAGATATACATTTCACATGGAGAATATAACATCTCATTTTTTATTTCGTAGTAAAAAGGCTCTTGATGCTCTTGATGAAGCCGAAAAATTATTCAGGAATGATCGTGTTGTCATAAAAGCTGTTAAACTTGAAAAGATGCAATACAATTCAATTCATTTTGAAACAGAGATAACCGATTTTGACGGTACGATTCATACAGTAACAATAAATGCAAATGAATATGAAATGAAAAGCATTTTATGCAGTCCTAAGCATGAAGGTCACAAATACTATGACTTCACAGACTTTTTTCGTTCACCCTGCAAATATGAAATATCCGCAATGCTTGCTCTGCATGAGTATATCAAGGAATACAACCCCGGAGATACAACTGACTATGACGCATCTCTGCTTATAAATTCATTCAGCAGAATGCAGCCCTCTGCCGAAGAATCCTTTAAGAAAAACGAAGATGCAGTTCTTGAAATGTCTCTGGATTTCAATGTACCATACAATTATTCCTTACGAAATTCTGCAGACGGACTATGCGGCACTTTCAGAGTAGGAAACCAGAAGAAAATGTATGTGGTCAAGGATTTTTATGATTTGCTCGATAAATACCGGAATAACGATACGTTAAAACTTGGCAAGCTTGTTGAACTTGACTTTTCCAGAAGTGACTTTTCTCCCGAATCAAAGAAAGTTCTTGCTGCCATTGAACAATGGATTCATGAAACAGAATTAATAAATGAAAAGCTCAGAAACAAATACATCTATGAAAAGATAAGCAATATTTCCAAGGATAAAATAGTATTTGATGAATCAATGCTGGACAAACTATACGATATTCTCCACGAAAAAGTAACATTAAACGGTCTTCCTGTTCAGAAATCAGAAAAGAATATAAAAATTAAAATGAGTATTACTTCATCATTCAGAGGCATGAATAATGAATTTGACGGTATTGATACAGAGATAAGCCTGCCGGAGCTGTACAGAGGCAATCAGTTTTTTTATACTATCAGTAAAAAAGACGGCGTTTATGCTTTTAACAGGATTCCTGAAGAGCTTTCGGATTTTATAGGAATAATAAAAAATGACACTTTCTTTTGCAGTCCGAAGCAGAAAAAAAAGCTCCATATCGGTTCAAAACGTATTTCAGAATTCATATATAATACCCTGCCTCAGATGAAGAAGTATATTTCATTCAGCAATGCTGAGGTGGACAGCGTTTTACAATATATGCCTCCGTCGGCTGAGATACATTTTTATCTTGATGCGGCAGACGGTATCCCTGCCTGCTATCCGAGGGTTGTATATAACGGAACAGAATTTGATTTTACTGACCACCTGAAAAATATAGGCATAGTCGAGAGCTTTCGTGATGTGAACAGAGAACAGGCTGCACTTAATGCGGCAATGAAATATTTTTACATTCCGGAACCCGAAAACAAGAGACTTATATGCGATATTTCCGACAGCGACACTATTTATGAACTTCTTACAAACGGTCTTGATGAACTGATGATGTATGGTCTGGTTCACTCCACTGACAGCTTTGATTCAATGAATATCAAAAAGAATTATAATTTTTCAATGGGAGTATCTGTTGAAAATGACCTTCTTAATCTTGAAATAACCTCCACTGATTTCTCCACCAAAGAGCTTCTTGACATCATTAAAAGCTACCGCAAAAAGAAAAAATATCATCTGCTGAAAAATGGTAACTTCATTCAGATAGACGAGAGAATCAATGAGCTTAGTCTTATGATGGAAGCAATGAACATCAGCGCCAGGGAATTCACAAAAGGGAAAATGCAGATTCCTGCTTATCGTGCATTGTATCTTGATAAGATGCTTGAGGAATGTCACGAAATATATGCCAACAGAGACAACTGCTATAAAAAGCTTATCAGGAACTTTAAAACAGTAAATGATTCCGATTTTGAGGCTCCCGAAGAGCTGCAGGGCATTATGAGAGAATACCAGAAATACGGTTACAAATGGCTGAGAACTCTGGAAACCTATAAATTCGGAGGTATTCTTGCCGATGATATGGGACTTGGAAAGACTTTGCAGGTAATTTCAGTTATTTTAGCGTCAAAAAAGGAAAATGGTAATCAGAAAGGTACATCACTTATCGTGTGTCCTTCCTCACTTGTATATAACTGGTTTGAGGAATTCCGTAAATTTGCTCCTGATTTAAAGGTGATTACTATTTCCGGAAATGCCTCCGAAAGGCAAAAGCTCATATCTCAGATTGAGCAGTATGACACTGCTGTTACTTCATACGACCTTTTAAAACGTGATATTGCCGAGTATAAAGACAAGCATTTCCTGTATCAGATAATCGATGAGGCTCAGTATATCAAGAATCACACCACAGCGGCGGCTAAATCTGTCAAGCTCATACATAGCAGACATCGTTTCGCTCTGACAGGTACGCCAATAGAAAACCGTCTAAGCGAATTATGGAGTATCTTTGATTATCTCATGCCGAATTTCCTCTATGGTTATGAAACATTCAGAACAGAAATAGAAATTCCCATAGTCAGGCGCAACGATGAAAATGCTGCGCAGAGATTACGCCGAATCGTTTCACCATTTATTTTAAGGCGGCTTAAAACTGATGTTTTAAAAGATTTACCTGATAAACTTGAGAAAACTCAGTATACAAAATTTGAAGCAGCACAACAGCAACTGTATGACGGACAGGTTCTCAGAATACAGCAAATGCTTAATGAGGAAAATGATGATGATTTTCAGAAGAATAAATTAAAGGTTCTTGCAGAGCTTACTAAAATCAGGGAGATATGCTGTGATCCGTCCCTCGTATTTGAGGATTATTCCGGTGGCTCTGCCAAGCGTGAAGCTTGTCTGGAGCTTGTGAAAAATGCAATTGACGGAAAGCACAGAATACTGATATTCTCACAGTTCACCTCCATGCTTGAACTTATTTCCCATGACCTGAAGAACGCTGATATTCCGTTTTATACTATTGTGGGAAGCACTCCTAAGGCAAAAAGACTTGAACTTGTAAATGATTTCAATGAGGGTGATGTTCCTGTCTTTCTGATTTCGTTGAAAGCTGGCGGTACGGGACTTAATCTGACGGGTGCTGACGTTGTCATTCACTTCGACCCGTGGTGGAATGTTGCCGCACAGAATCAGGCTACTGACAGAGCCCACAGGATTGGTCAGACTAAAACAGTTACGGTTTACAAACTGATTATCAAGAACACCATTGAGGAAAAAATCCAGCAGATGCAGGAGAAAAAGAACAGTCTTGCTGAATCTATCCTCAATACCGATTCCGTAAATATTTCTTCTCTTAGCCGTAAGGAACTTATGGAACTTTTTAAGCTTTAAATGTTATATATTTTTGTTGCATTGCTCTCCGGTCAGTGGTATAATATAAACAATAAGACTGTTGGAGGTGTGTCGTAATGGGAATACTTTTGAATCCAAATAATATAGATTTTCAGGAGGCATTGAACTCTGAAATATATGTTGATAAAACTGATCTGTTATCATATACCAATAAAGTTTTACGCACTGAACAAAAGTATATCTGCGTAAGCCGTCCAAGACGTTTCGGAAAATCTATGGCGGCAAATA
>CAMCMW010000197.1 GCA_945876155.1 uncultured Ruminococcus sp.
ACAGACAACAAAAGCCGACTGGGTGCTAACGCAATTTTAGCGGTTTCACTGGCACTTGCAAAGGCGGCGGCGTCACACTACAGACTTCCTCTTTACAAGTATATCGGCGGCGTTTCAGCGGACGTTATGCCTGTCCCTATGATGAATATTTTAAACGGCGGCGCTCATGCGGCAAACAATATTGATATACAGGAATTTATGATAATGCCGGTGGGTGCAGATACCTTTGCGGAGTCATTGAGAATGGGCGCTGAGGTATATCACAGTCTGAAAGCAGTTCTGAAAAAGAAAGGACTGTCCACAGCTGTAGGTGACGAGGGCGGTTTTGCACCGGACTTGTCCTCAGAGGAAGAGGCTATCGAGTGTATCATAGAGGCAATCGAAAAGGCTGGGTACAACACAGACAAGATAAAAATTGCCCTTGACGCCGCAAGCAGTGAGTGGTACAAGGACGGCAGATACTATCTTCCGAAAAGAGGCGTTTCCTATGAGACAAAGGAACTTATTTACTACTGGGAAAAGCTTGCGGAGAAGTACCCAATCATATCAATCGAAGACCCTCTCGGCGAGGAGGACTGGAGCGGCTGGACTGAAATCACTTCATCACTGGGTAAAAAGATTCAGCTTGTTGGCGACGATCTTTTTGTTACCAACAGCACTTATCTGAAACGTGGAATCAAAGAAAATGCCGCAAACGCTATCCTCATAAAGCTCAATCAGATAGGTACTCTCACAGAGACTCTTGACGCCATTAAAACTGCACATTCCGCAGGTTACAGAGCTATCATTTCGCACCGTTCCGGCGAAACCGAGGATACAACCATTGCCGACCTTGCAGTGGGTACAAATGCCGGACAGATAAAAACCGGTGCGCCTTGCCGTTCGGACAGAGTTGCCAAATACAACAGACTGCTCAGAATCGGAGCAGAAAACGGTCTTACAACCTTTAACAAATTGAGATAAGGCATATATTTTTTTGCATATCAGTTCCATTTTCCGGAGCTGGTATGCTTTTTTCTTTGTTAAAGATTTTAGTAAATTTACAAAGAAAATATTGGGAATACACCTTTTCAGGCACAATTTTTCTGTGCAATCTGCTGAAATGATGCTTGGGAATTTTAATGGCTGTTCTCGCAAAGCATTAATAATGCAAAAATCCGGCTGTATAATTCACGTTTTATCCGGAAAAAAATTTATAAAAATTGTCTAATCTGTAGAAAAATCAGCATTTGTGTGATTTGTATTGCTAAGTTGGTTGACATTGAGTCTCATAAATTATATAATAGGAATATATAGAAATTGCTTTAGACTTATTTTGATGTTAACAACAGGGGGAATTTTTCGTGAAAACTAATGTTGCTGTCAGGGATTATGACAGAAATTCCAAAATAATCTATCTTGACGATTTAAGACTTAAACCAAAGCCGGTTTATGATTTCTTTAAAAGAATTTTTGATATTGTTCTTTCGATTGCTGCAATTATTGTACTTTCACCGCTTATGCTTATAGTGGGTTTAATAGTTTTTCTTCAGGATTTTCACAATCCGCTTTTCGTTCAGACAAGAATGACAAGAGACGGTAGAAAATTCAAAATGCTGAAATTCCGTTCAATGTGTATCGACGCAGAAGACAAGCTTTCTGATCTTATGGAACAGAATGAGGTTGACGGACCGGTATTCAAGATGGAAAACGATCCGAGAGTTACAAAAATTGGCAGTTTTATCAGAAAAACATCAATTGATGAACTTCCTCAGCTTTTTAATATCCTTGCAGGTTCAATGAGTATTGTCGGTCCAAGACCGCCGATTCCGTCAGAAGTTGAAGAATATACTCCGTATCAGATGAAAAGACTTTCAGTTAAAAGCGGTCTTACCTGCTACTGGCAGTGCTCTGGAAGAAGTAATGTGGGATTTGATGAATGGATGAATATGGATATACAGTACATAAGAGAAAGATCATTATTCACCGATTTCAAAATTATTCTTAAAACTTTTAAAGCCGTAATCAAAAGAGACGGAGCAAAATAACGTATACATGAAATAATATAAAGCCGTTCAGGAAAACTGAGCGGCTTGTTTTTTAATACGGTGTTTTGTCATACATTTTTTTTAATTCGGCAAGCGCTTTTTTCTCAATACGTGAAACATAAGAACGTGATATATTAAGCTTTTCCGCCACCTCACGCTGGGTAAGGGGACAGCAGCCGTACAGTCCGTAGCGCAGCTTTATTACCTCCAGTTCACGCTTGTCGAGACATTTATCAATGAACTTGTAAAGCTGTGAAGAACGTATCGACAGATCAACCTTTTCAATAATATCCTCTCCGTCACCAAGTATGTCTGTCAGGGTAAGCTGGTTGCCGTCTTTGTCGGTCTCGATAGGTTCGTCTATGTATACGTCAGATGCACTCTTCTTCCTTGCACGGAAGTACATGAGGATTTCATTTTCAATACACTCCCTGCGGCTCTGAAATTTCCTCGTCAGAAAGAGAAATTTCATCTTCTTCACAGCCGAAGAAATATATGTGAATTTTATCGCCGTCCCAGATAACCTTATGAATGATATTTCTCAAAGCTGTTCTTTTTTCTTCTACTGTCATAGAGTCTATTGTGCCTGCTGTCTTTGACATCATATCTGCAAGAATTTCAAAGTTTTCATCTGATGAACTGTGACTATTTGCAAGTTCAACATATTCCTGAATTTGTTTGTCAATAGACTGTATTCTGGAATCTGTTTCATTGATTTGATTGATAATGTAATCATGTGCGGCAGTTCCCTCAGCTTCTAAGAGTGACTGCAATAATTTTTTGATTTGTGTATCATATTTTGCTTTGGACTTTCTTAATTCCTTTAACTTTTCCTGATAAGACTCGTCATTGTAATCAAAGCTTCTGAGTCCTTTTCGTAAGTTTTTCATGAAGTCAGATGATTCTTCCGCAAGTCTTTTAACTTCCATACAAACAAGTTTATCAAGTTCATTTCCATTAGGACGTTTCATATCACACTTCTGACTTTTACTTTTTTCTTTCATTTCACAAAGATAGTCATAAATAAGTTCACCGTCTTTATTTCTCCGCTGTGTCAGCTTTGGACGCATGAAGCTTCCGCAGTTTCCACAAAACAGCAATCCTGACAGCAGTGCAACATTGCTTTTGGGTTTACGGTATGACTTTGACCTGTTCTGTTCCAGAAGCTTCTGCACTTCTACCCAGTCATAGCCTTTAATCAGTCCTTTATGCTTTCCGACTGCAATAATCCAGTCATTAATATTGTTGAACGTATTAGATTTTCCTGTTCTCTGACTGGTTTTGTTATACACCATCATTCCGTGAATACCGTCAAATTGTTCACGTTCGGAATAAATCTCAACATCAGCAGCAATAAAGTAATTCCATGCCTGCTCATCAGCAATCATGTAAACGGGATTTTTCAAAATATTCTTGATTGCAAAGCGACTGAACGATATATTCTTCTTTGTAAGAATATCGTGTTGAATCATATATGTTTCAACTTTTGTCAGTGACTTGTATTCTAAAAACTTGGAGAAAATCAATTTGACAATATTTGCTTCCTCATCAACAATTTCAAGCATACGAGCCTTTCTTGTTTTTCCATCTAATTTGATACTGCCGACAGTTTCTGTACTTTTATAACCTGTCGGAGTATTACCACCAAGCCATCTGCCGTCTTTGGCAAGAAAAAGCATATTGTCACGGATACGTTCTGCAATTGTTTCTCGTTCGAGCTGTGCAAATACCATTGTCATTGCCAGCATTGCACGACCTGTTGAGGTGTGTGTTTCGTAGTTGTCGTTGATAGAAACGAACTCTATATGCAGTTTTTCGAGTTCCTCAGTAAGCTTAATAAAATCTCCCACGCTTCTGCTGATTCTGTCAAGCTTATAGCAAATAATTCTGCTTATATTGTTGTTTCTGCATTCTTTCAGCATTTTCTGAAACTGCGGACGATTTGTATTACCGCCTGAATATCCCTCATCTTCATAAACAAGTATATCCTCGTCCTTAATTTCAGGAAAATGCAGTTTCAGGTAGGTTCTGCACATATCAATCTGGCTTTCAATACTTTCCCCTTTACCTGTAAATTTTGATTTTCTTGAATATATGGCTACTTTTCGTAAATCTTCCATAAGTATGCTCCTTTGAGTATGTTAATCAGGTTTTATCACAATAAGGCTTTTGCCCCTGAGACTATTATATCGCTAATTAACAAACAGTATTTTCAAAATCAGGAAAAATTTTAAAATTGCAGCAGACTGCTTAAATAGAAATGCCCTGTGATGTGTTATAATCATCATAGGGCATTTTGTTAGAATTCGTCGATTTTATCAGCGAGGGCACATACTGTTTTCAGGAATACTTTAACCTTTTCAGGGTTCTTATCTTCTAAAGTAAGTGCAAGGATTTTTATCATATTATTGCTTATTTCAGCTTCTCCAAATACAAGGTCGTCCAGACTTAC
>CAMCMW010000198.1 GCA_945876155.1 uncultured Ruminococcus sp.
CTGCAATTCGACCGCCCAGCGCCCTGTCCATGCCGTAAATTTCATCAAGTGTATGTTCTGAGGAAATAATCGTACACATTGAATTTCTGTAACGATAATCAAGGAGCTGGAAGGCAAGTCTGATGTCGGCTTCTGTTGCACCGCCCTTGAAAAGGTCGTCTATGTAGAGCACATCCGGTTTCTGATATCCGGCAATGATTTCTTTGTACTCAGGTTCATTGACCATTCCCTTGATATGCGGTGATTCTTCTGCCCAGAGCAAATACCTGACCAATACTCCATTTTTGAGTAGTTGTCCGGCAATTGCAGTGCAAATATGAGTCTTTCCGCAGCCGTTCTGCCCGCCGATGAAGAACCATCTGCCCTTATACGCTCTGACAAATTGCGCTGCATGCTCCTTTATTTGCCTCTGAAAAGGTTCATCTGTGCGGTACGATGTAAATGTCTTGTTTCTTATTTGCTGGGCAATACCGGAAATTTTAAGGCGATTCAGGCTTTCACGCTTTTTCATGCACTCGCATTTCACCATAACTTCTGCATCGTCTCTGATTTCTGCAATGTAGCCACGGTTCAGGCACTTCTTACAGTCATATCCGGTAAGCTTTCCGGGAGTGCTGTTGTACAAATCCACCTTTGCTTTCAGAAATTCATCATAAGTAAGTGCCAAACGCTTTATTTTCGGCATCATGTCCGCAATATTCTGCATCTGATTCATCCTCCCATCTGCGGTTATTCAGGTATGTTGACGGATAAGGCATAAACTGACGCTTTTGCTTTACCCAGTTAACATCATTTTTCTGCTTTTCAAGCGCCGTTAAAATGGTGTTTAAAAGCTTTTCATCGGGGTTTAATTTCTTAAATGCCCGGTAAGCTTTTGCCTTATCCTTTCTCTTCGGATACGCTTCCCAGAACACATCAAACATTTCGTTTATGTCCATAACATCACCTCGTTACAAACTGCCTGCGAAGTTTTTCCATTGCATCACAGTGCTGTGATTTTGCGGAATACTGAAAGCAGCATTCGTCAGGTTCTACATCTCTGGTAAGCTTGGTGCAGTAAAGCCTTTCTGTTCCGCATGTATGCTGACAATTCCGGCAACATTCTTTATTGTTAATCATCTTCGTCATCCTCCGTGTTCTCATCATATTCCTGCTTTGAGATAAGACGTATATCACTCTTATCCACATTAGCAGCATGTGCAACTATATTGAATTGATTTTCAATAAAAATATTATTGATATTTCTGTAATCAAACTCCTGACAACTATCATAAACAAGACGAGTGTATCCAACCGTGCCTTTACCGCCCCATATTTTTGAATTGCGTACTTCAAAATGAAGCGCAACAGTAACATCAGCAAATCGGCTCATATCTGGTTCACTCTCTTCAGGCTCAGCCTTAATTGTCGGAGCTTTATCAATATAGTCCTTAATACAGCTTTCATCACCGGTAATTCCGGAAATGCCTTTGTCCCTTATTGGCACACAGCCAGCATCCATTTCCATAATTAAAGCATCTGCATCAATCGGTCTCATTTTTTCTTCCTTTCATCTAATGCGTTTTCAGCACCAACAGATGTAAAAAACAACATTTTTCCTATATCGTCACTATCATAACAGCTGCTGTCAGTCCAGATCCTGCCCGCTGTCGATAGTTCAACAACTTTTTCTTCCTTTACATACGAACCACCAAACTTTTCTGATTCCTCTATCAGGATATACACCGTGTCGCCAACTATGCAATGAGATTCAATCATCAGTGATTTATCTCTAAAATACTTGCAGTTACAGGCGCATTTCGCTGTACGTTTATGTATCGGCTCGCTTGTTTCAATACGGCTGTTGGGAAATAATCCGTTTTTCATAAACTCACTGCACAAATCGTCATTTATGCAGTTTTCACATTTTGTCATAAAGCCCTCCTCACTTCCATCTTACCTCGGTCTTAATCCAATTTCCTTCGGAATCGTAAGTCCTGTGTTTTGTAAGCTCAACTTCATCGCCGACGCTATGGCGAATATAATAATCATAATCGTTTATTACTTTAAGATTCTCTCCACCATAGTCAACAACGGTGTAATAATAAACAGTAGTTTGCGCATATCTTCCCGTTACTTTTTCTGTTATGTATTGCTTGGTAACAGTTCCGCTTATTTTTACGTCCTCTGTTGTGTAATCTTCTGATTCACACGCACAACACAGTATGCCAATCACCACAGCAAGTATAGTACAAATTTTATTTTTCATCTGCCAAAACCTCCAGAGCCTCTTCGGCGTGTTCATATTCATAATTGCACACTTGGCAAATCCGGTTTGTAACACTTCTTGTTTTACAACTCTTGCATAACGCTCTCCTGCTCATCATTCCTAAGTCTGCATAGAGTTTTTGTTTTGTCATTTCTTCCACTGCCAGCCTCAGCAGCCTTTTAAGTTCGGCGGTTTCACGCTCATACTCTTTCTGCACAATAGCAGCATTGATGTCGATTTCTTTTGCCTGTTTAATAATCTCTGCGTTTTCTTCAAGAGCCTTGACAGCCACGTCAATCGCCTCGATATCCTTGTCAAACACTCCTCCGGATTCATCTGTTTTAGCAAAGCTTTCTCTATCTTTTCTTAAATCTAAGAGCTGTGCAATTGCCTGTTTAATAGTCATAATTTAACCCTCAATTAAATTCCAAGCTGATTACAAGCCATATAAAAGCCTTCTGCCCAAAGATACACCCTTGTGCTTATACTTCGTCCGCAGCTGCCGAGCCATTCCCAGCTATCAGGATAAATTTCTTCAATTACATCCTTTAAGTCTTCAGTAGGAATAAATGCATCATCTGTTAAAATTGAATCTTCAACTTCATATTCAACAAATTCCCAGAATTCCTCTGCATTTTAAAATCTGTCACTTGTTTAAACATAATCAATTACAACATCATCCTCAATATGATACTTTATACTTGATAAAATATTTTCTGTATCAAAGGAGTATTTATCAGATGTGCACTGAAATTTACCGATATAGTAACCTACATCATTGTGTATGTATCTTTTCAAATCTGCTGGTTCCAGATGGTTATACCAGGTTGCGATTGAATCTCCGAGGTCGCCGCTGACAATCAGACTGCCTCTTTTCTTGTCAACTATGTAATTAACATAGTAATTAACGCTGCCGTCCTCTCGACGCCAGTCAATGATCAGATAGCGGTCTGAATCCTGTATCAGCGTTGCCTTGTGTGTAGCAAAGCTTTGCTCACAGATTTCATTAATATCAACACTCATATTTGACTTCCTTTCTGCTTTGTGATATAATCTAAAAGCAATAGTAATTTGTTTCTGCCCGCTTTTTCAAGGCGGGCATTTTTTTATTCGTTTAAGCTTTCAACCGCAACCTTTGTGCTCTGTTCAACACAAACTGCCGCATTGATGTTAAGTATAAACTGTTCCAAAGCCGGCTGAGAAAATTCGCCTTTGTTGTTAAGCTTGATGATTGACTGGATCTTGTTCCATGCTATCACTTCAGCTACAAGATAAGCATTGTCTTTGGCGTCATCCTCTGAAAGACAGCCGATTTTCATAAGATTTTTCTTGTCGGTTTCAAAATTCTTGCCGTTAAGCTTCTTCATCAGCGACTTCTTAGCCTTTTCATCACAGTTCAGGGCATTGACAATTTCCTCAACACTGCCTTCACAGTATTCCTTGTTCCAGACAGCGGCGGCAATTCTTTTTCCCTCGGCATTAAGTTCGACCTTCTCTGTTACGTTTACAAGGTCATTGTACGCTTTACCGAAAATATCAGTAAAAAGAGACGGCATCACATTTGATACCTTGTCAGCAATTGTTACTGTTGCCTTGTCAGATGTTCCGGAGAATGAAACGGATTTGTACTTAGTATTCTCCAGAGCACTTTCACCGAGAACCTGAAGTTCTGCCTGCAATGATGCATACTCGTCATCAAGTTCTGACTTTGCCTTCTTAATTTCAGCCATTCTGTCGATAATCTGTGAAACGTCCATTATACCGCCTCCTTCATTTTTGCCGCACATTCAGGGCAAAGGCAGATGTCCTTATACCTTTTTACCGATTCATGCGTACCGCAGAATCTGCACTGGTCAATGTGCGGTCTGATTTTAAGACTGCCGTCCTCAAGCGGTATCATGTCAACCGCCATGCCTGGTTTCCAGCCAAGGTCTGCTCTGATAGACTTTGGAACCGTAATACCGGCTTTGCTTGTAAGCTTTTTTGAAATCATAGCTATACCTCCTTTGATTTTTCCCGACTCTGCATTTTTTCGGGCTTGTCACCGTTCCGGATATGTGCATCCGAAGCTGCATTAAGGAGAGGGGAACAATGCCCCCTCATTTTCTGTTTTTAGCACATATAGCCTGTAAGACCGGCTTATATTCTGTTCTGCGGCTTTTCCTTATGTCTGCGCCT
>CAMCMW010000199.1 GCA_945876155.1 uncultured Ruminococcus sp.
TGGACTAAGCCTTGCGGTAATGCTTGACAGGTTAGGTCACGATATAACAGTGTGGTCGGCATTTGAAAAAGAGCTTGAAGAGATAAGAAAAGACGGGGAGCATAAGGTTAAGCTGCCGGGAGTAAAAATCCCTGAGAGCGTAAAGCTTTGTCCGGATATTTCCTGCATTACCGGAAGTGACGTTGTACTGCTGGGTATTCCTTCACCGTATGTGAGAGATGTTGTGAAAAAAGCCGCACCGTTTGTGACTCCCGAAATGGTCGTGGTAAATACAAGCAAGGGACTTGAAAACGGTACTCACAAGCTTATAAGCGACGTTATAAGTGAGGAAATTCCGGATTCGCCTGTTGTCATTCTCTCCGGACCGTCTCACGCAGAGGAAGTCGCAAGAGGCGTCCCTACAACTGTTGTTGCAGCGTCTGACAATGAAGAAGCGGCTGCGTATATACAGGATATTATGAGCAGTAACGTGTTCAGGATTTATATTAATAAAGACGTTGTGGGCTGTGAGATAGGCGGTGCGCTGAAAAATATTATTGCGGTATGCGCCGGAATATGCGACGGTCTTAACTACGGTGACAATACCAAAGCGGCGCTTATGACGAGAGGCATCACGGAAATCGGCAGACTGGGCGTTGCTATGGGTGCATCACCGTCCACATTCAGCGGTCTGACCGGAATCGGTGACCTGATAGTTACCTGTACAAGTATGCACAGCAGAAACCGCCGTGCCGGAATACTGATAGGGCAGGGGGTAAGCCCTCAGGAGGCTGTGAAGATTGTCGGAACAGTCGAGGGCTATAACTGCTGCAAGGTTGCATTTGAACTTGCTCAGAAAATGGGTGTTTCCATGCCGATAACTGAGCAGCTGAATGAAGTACTTTTCAACAACGGAAACGTCAAGGAGTCTTTAGGCAAGCTTATGTCACGTCCTAAAAAATGTGAAACAGAACAATTTATTTAAATAAAAACGTCCTTTCTTGCATAAAGTAAGAGAGGACGTTTTTTCGTCAATATAAGACACAAAATGTAAAATTTTTATGAAATTGATAAAATATATTGACTTTTGACAGAATATAGTATATAATTAAAATAGTTAAATGAATTACGAACTATAAACTTAACAGGAGGCAGATATCAATGAGAATTGACTGTAAAAAACTTTCAGAGGCGAGAAAAAGAAGAGGTATTGCGTTGACGGAGGCGGCTGAGGAAATAGGGATTCCACCAACAGTTCTGAGAAGATGGGAAACAGGCAAAGGCACTTCTCCATTTGAAAGCGGAAAGGAGACTTATCCGGTTATGGCACTGCTTAAACTTTATGACATAGAAATTGAGGATTTGTATTACGACCGTGATATCGACAGACTCAGAAAAACCTTTGATATTATAGAAATATTCTGAATAAAATTCAATTATACGTTGATTTTTCAACGATTATTATTGCATTTTGCACTGTAAATATGATATAATCATTATATACATATAAAATCTGAAAGGTAAAATGCAATGAGAATATATGAAGAGGATAACCGTCTTGTAATCGCAAACGGCAAATCACAGGTGTGGATAGAACCCTGGGGAGAAAATTCACTCCGTGTCCGCATGACAAACGAGCCTGAAATGGACAGCCATGACTGGGCGCTTTGTGAACCGGTAAAGGAGTGCAAAGCCGTATTCCGTCAGGAAACTGTTGATACGACAGACCCGTGGTACAAAGACGAAAAGTATAGTCAGTATCACCAGACGGGTACAAATCATTACATAACAAACGGCAAGATAACTGCAAAGGTTTCGTTTGAGGGCGCAATAAGCTTTTACAATCAGAAGGGCGAACTGCTGACAGAGGAATACTGGCGAAACCGCAACAGGATAAACCGTTACTGCGTTCCGCTGAGAATCGACGCAAGAGAACTGAAATGCTATGCCGGTTCGACTGACTATGAACTGACCGCAAGATTTGAGGCTTTTGACGACGAAAAGATTTTCGGAATGGGACAGTATCAGGAAAAGCACCTTAATAAAAAGGGCGCAGTTTTAGAGCTTGCCCACAGAAACAGTCAGGCAAGCGTACCGTTTATGCTGTCAAGCAGAGGTTATGGTTTTCTCTGGAACAATCCGGCAATAGGCACAGCCTCATTCGGAACAAATAAAACTGAATGGTACGCAAAAAGTACCAAAAAGCTTGACTATTTCATAACTTCTGGGGATACTCCGGCGGAAATTGAGGAAAACTATACTGCTGCAACGGGCAGAGCGCCGAGAATGCCGGAATACGGTCTTGGCTACTGGCAGTGCAAGCTGAGATACAGAAATCAGCAGGAAATACTGGACGTTGCAAGAAAGCACAAACAGCTTGGACTGCCTATGGACGCAATTGTTGTAGACTTTTTCCACTGGACAATGCAGGGGGACTTTAAATTTGAACCACGTGACTGGCCTGACCCTGAGGGAATGGTAAAAGAGCTTAAAGAAATGGGAATTGAAACGGTAGTTTCTGTATGGCCGACCATTGACGAGAGAAGTGAAAACTTTGGTGAAATGGCGGACAAAGGATATCTGGTAAATGCCGACAGAGGAAACGGACTTCACATGACATGGATGGGAAACACTGTTTTCTACGACGCAACCAATCCCGGGGCGCAGAAATTCGTCTGGGAAAAATGCCGTGAAAATTACTATAAGTACGGAATCCGCTGCTATTGGCTTGATGAGGCAGAACCGGAATACGGTCCTTACGACTTTGACAATTACCGCTATTACGCCGGTCCGGCACTGCAGTGTACCAATATTTACCCGCTGATGTATGCAAAAGGCTTTTACGACGGTCTTAAATCCGAGGGCGAAACTGAGGTTCTGAGTCTCGTAAGATGCGCATGGGCAGGCAGTCAGAAATACGGTGTCCTTACATGGTCGGGGGATATCCATTCTTCATTCAGGGCAATGAGAGAACAGCTCCAGGCAGGACTTAATATGTCTGTTGCCGGAATACCCTGGTGGACTTCTGATATCGGAGGATTCCTGGGCGGTGATATTTCAGACGATAAATTCCGTGAACTGCTTGTGAGATGGTTTGAATGGGGCGCATTCTGTCCTGTTTTCCGTATGCACGGCGAACGTTCTCCGTGGCATGAGCGTGAGGAGGAGTTCATTAACGGCGTAAGACAGCTGACTTCCGGTCAGGATAATGAGGTCTGGAGCTTTGGTGAGGATAATTTTGAAATACTCAAAAAATATCTTTTCGTCAGAGAGCGTCTGCGTCCGTATATAAGAGAGTGTATGGACAAGGCAAGCAGCTGCGGTATGCCGGTAATGCGTCCGCTGTTCTTTGATTTTTACAGTGACAGCAAAGCGTGGGAAACTGAGGACGAGTATATGTTCGGTCCTGATATACTGGTTGCACCTGTTATGGAAGAAAATGTTACGGAAAGAACAGTTTATCTGCCGGAGGGTGCGCAGTGGACTGACGCTGATACAAAGAAGGTCTATAAGGGCGGTCAGACTGTGACAGTTCCTGCCCCCATAGATATCATACCTGTTTTTGTCAGAAACGGCAGAGAGCTTTGTATATATGAATAATTAGCAAGAAAATAACAAAATATTGGGGCGTGATTTGTTGACAATGATGATATGTATGTCAGAATTCACTAAAAAATTTTTATAAATTAGTGCAATTTGTTGCAAATGAATATTGCTATTTGTGAAGAGATTATGATATACTATTATTAACGACAAAAAAGAATAGGACGGAATCTTAATGAATAAAGAGTTATTAGCAGAAAAAATGTTTCAGCTTGTTTTGAAACGTAAATATACCTGTTTTTTTAATTATGTTGCTGAAGGCAATGATTTTTTCTTTAACGGTAATTTTGACAAGGAAATTCTGTTTTCTGAAAATTGCGACCCTGTCAGGTCAATGCTTGCCAGTGAAAATGTTGCAGACAGCGGAAAACCAATGCTTTCAGAGTTCTATTCAAAATTCAGGGGTATGCTTGGAAAGAACGTTGAGCCTGAATATCTTGAAGTGCTTATACACGTTAAATTTGACAAAGACGGAGAATATATTCCGATTTGTATTGCGCTGAACACTGAATGCTCAGAGGAAGGAATATTAGCAGGTTATTCCGGATATATCGTTTCTATTGCTGACGCAGCAAAGCAGATTCAGAGTTATGTGTCAAATGCGGCGAAAAAAGCTCCGTTTTCTGTTAAGGACGCTATGAGAATAATCAACTCGCCCGAAAAGGCAGCTGTTGTCCAGTTTGATATAAGAAATTTCAAGAATATCAATCAGACCTATGGTGAGGAAACCGGCGACAGAGTACTGGAATATATTGCGGCAAATCTCAAGGACGCATGGGGAAGAGATGCTGTAACCTGCCGTCTGGGTGCTGACATTTTCAATATCTTCACATGTTATGA
>CAMCMW010000200.1 GCA_945876155.1 uncultured Ruminococcus sp.
TTATCGGACTGGTCAAAGAACAGATTCCGGCTGCAATACGCAGATTGAAAGGCAAATCATCTGTTGAAACAAAAACGGAGGTGAAGCAGTCATGAGCAAACTCAATGAAGATACGGTACTGGCAATCAACAACATCTCTGTCTGCTTTGACGGATTTTACGCTCTGACCGAAGTGAAAACTTCTGTTAAGCGAAACACTGTACACTTCTTTATCGGACCCAACGGTGCAGGGAAAACAACACTTCTTGATATCATCTGTGCCAAAACAAAACCCACTTCGGGAACGGTAATCTTCTACCCGAAAGGCAGAGAGCCAGTCCGACTTACCGGAATGAAGGAGTACAAGATAGTCACAGAGGGTATCGGCAGAAAATTTCAGGTGCCGTCTGTGTTCGTGAACCTGACTGTTGAGGAAAATATGATACTCTCTCTGAAAGGTCACAAGGGAATACTGGATTCCATTTTCCATAAACCCTCCAAAGAGGATATGGCGGATATCCATTCCACACTGAAACGTGTCGGTCTGGACGACCGTGCTGATGTCCGTGCGGGAAGTCTTGCCCATGGTGAAAAGCAGTGGCTGGAAATTGCAATGCAGCTGGTGCAGAAACCGGAAATAATCATGCTTGACGAACCGGCAGCCGGTATGGGAAAACCGGAGACATTTAAAACGGGTGAGATTTTAAAAGAGATAAAAAAGGAATGTACTGTCATTGTCATTGAACATGATATGGATTTTGTAAAACAGGCGGCTGATATCGTAACTGTTCTGCACGAGGGAAAAATGCTCATGGAGGGCAACATCACAGACGTGCTGGCAGATAAGACGGTACAGGCGGTATACCTGGGAAGAGGCGGTGAATAACCATGCTGAAAATCAAAGATATGGACTCCTGTTACGGTGAAAGCCGTGTCATTGAAAAGCTGTCCTTTGATGTGCCGAAAGGAAAAATCGTCGGACTTATCGGCAGAAACGGTGTAGGGAAGAGTACCACCCTCAAAAGCATTATGGGTATTGTGAAAACACCAAAGGGTGAAATTCAGTTTGACGGCGAAAACATTACCAGAAAACCGGTCTATGAACGAGTGAAAAAGGGGATTGGGTATGTGCCTCAGGGGCGTGATATTTTTCCTCAGATGACTGTTCAGGAAAATCTTGAACTGGGTCTGCAGCCGCTTGGCGGAAAGGGTAAAATCCCCGATTATCTGTATGACCTGTTTCCGATACTGCCTAAGTTTGCAAAGCGAAAAGGCGGAGACCTGTCCGGCGGTCAGCAGCAGCAGCTTGCCATTGCCCGTGCGCTGTGTGCAGAACCGAAGATACTGATTCTTGATGAACCTACTGAGGGTATTCAGCCTTCAATTATTCAGGATATCGGTGCGGCGATAAAGAAGATAAACGACTGGAAAGGCATTACTATTCTGCTGGTTGAGCAGTATCTGGACTTTGTACTGAAAAATACAGATATGCTTTATGTAATGGAAAAGGGAAGTATTATCTACAGCAACCAAACGGCTGAATGTGACCCACAGGAAGTACAGAAACTTATGACGGAGTAAAGAGGGTGTCGGGAGTGCAGGAATATGCAGAGATACTGATAGTTGATGACATACCGGAACACATTGCGTTTGCAGGCAGTCTGCTGCGTGATGTGGGGTATCGGGTGTATGCGGTGACAAGCGGAAGTGCGGCACTGGGTTTTCTCGAAACAAAGCGTCCTGACCTCATCATGCTCGACATTAAAATGGAGGGTATGGACGGACTGACTGTTTGCCGGCACATAAAGGAGAATCCGGATACCAGTGATATCCCCGTTATTTTTCTGACGGCAGAAACCGGTACAGCGGCGATAAAGCAGGGGTTTGAACTCGGCGGCTGTGATTATGTTGTAAAACCGTTTCTGCGTGAGGAGTTTCTTGCGAGAGTGAGAACACATCTGAATATCTCACGTCAGAGCCGTGCCCTTGCAGCAGCAAATCAGGAGCTGAAACAGTTTTGTTCTGCGGTTTCCCATGACCTGAAATCCCCTCTCAATGTTATAAATATGCTGATTTCAGCACTTGGAAATGAACTGGGTGAGAATCAGAGTGAAGAAGTTTTAAAAATCATGGACATGATATGCAAAAAATCCGGCAAGCTTACTGTTATGATAGACAGACTGCTTGAATTTTCCAAAATGTGCAATATCACGCCGGAAATGGAGATACTTGACCTGTCTGCCATGATTGAAGAAATTTACAGCGAACTGATATCCCTTGAACCGCAAAGAGATATTACGCTGAATTGTGAAGTACTGCCGGCTGTGACGGGTGACGAAGTGCTTGTGAATATGCTGCTGAAAAATATACTTTCCAACGCAGTGAAATTTACCAGACACAGGGAAAAAGCCGAGATAACGGTCAGGGCTTTGCCGGACGAGGTGTATCATGTTATATCAATAAAGGATAACGGTGCAGGGTTCGACATGGCTTATGCGGACAAGCTTTTTCAGGTGTTTCAGCGGCTGCATGAAGATGAAGAGTTTGAGGGCAGCGGTGTCGGACTGGCGCTTGCTGCACGTATTATGAAACGGCACGGCGGAAAGATAGAGGCATTGGGTGAAGTTGACAAGGGTGCTGAGATAAATATATATTTTCCGAAAAACAAATAAAAATTAACTGGAGGTATTGCTATGGCTTGTTTTATTGTTCCTGTGAGTGAGGCGATTGTTACTACTGTTGCTGAAAAAATCGTAAAAAAGCATGAGGACAGGACGGATATTAAAGAGTGTGACGGTAAAATCCCGTTTTCAAAAAAACTGAAAGTATTAAACAGTATGCTCTGGGGCGGTTCCGGACTGCTTGCTTTTGAACACGTATGGCATGGTGAGGTAACACCGTGGTTTCCGTTTCTGACAAATGCGGCAAATCCTGTGGACTTAGCTGAAATGCTGCACGAAATGGCAACAGTCGGGACAACAATGGCTTTGCTTGTTACGGCAGTATGGGGAGTTTCAATGTTTGCAATTGAGAAAATCAGAAACCGGAAAACAGACGGTGCAAACGAGGAGGAAACTGCGGTATGACGCTTTTGATTACATTAATGGCAGCAGTTATTTCAACGGTAATATGGTATGTGAGCGACAAGGCAAGAAAGCTTAAAACTGGTGTACTTTGCTGTTCATTCTGGGGTGCGGCACTGATGTGGCTTGTGGACGCCGTTTTTGAGTACAGAGAGCTTAAAGCCGGATTTTTTGTGCCGGACGGTCAGGATATGCTCAACGATTCTTTTCTCGGACTTTCCGTTGTCGCACTTGCTCTTATAGTTTGGGTGGTTACTGTGCTGATAAAAGACCCGGACGGAGTATTGAAATCAAAAAAATAGTAATCAGGACTTGTTCAGAGAGAAATACTCAGAACAGGTCCTTTTCTCTCTCATTGCGGAGGGAGTGGATTGAAATTTGTGTTTTTGAGTTCGTCGGCATAGTTTGAATAGTATATTTTTCTCGCAAAGGCGGTGTTCAGAAAGATAAAGAAAAAAGCACCGCCGGAGCGATGCTTAAAAAGTATGAATTATCAGATGAGCAAAATTGCCCAGTAGTGCTTGTATGTATCATTGTTGAGGCAGTATCCTACACCGATTTTTGTGTAAGTACCGTCGAGGAGTCTTGAAGTGATGGTTTCCTTTTCCATCATAGCGTTGTAAAGTTCCTTTGGAGTAGCCGGAACTGCGGCAACACAGTTTGCACATTCTGAAAATACTATTCCATATTCTGTCAGAATAGTTTCAAATCCGGAATTATCAGGTCTGTAATCACCCGAAAACTTCTTAGGCAGCTCCGAGGCACGTTTCATTGCGGCGTCCACAAGAGACTGGTCAATCGTCAGCGTTTCCACACCGCTTGAAAGTCTTTTCATATTGATAAGTGCTGCCACCTCATTAAGCTTGCCCTCGCAGAGAATGAGCCTTGAAACAAAAATTGCGTCATAAACGTTTACAGTACCGTCTTTGTTGTAATCAGCCTGTTCAAGGTTTGTACCAGTCAGTTCAGACAGTTTCATTACGTGCTTTGAAATATTTATAGCGTCATAGATGTCAACCACTCCGTCTGCGTTGGTATCACCGTTTCTGAGCGCAGCAGCAGAAGAAGTGTAGGTTGCTGACGCAAGGACGCCTGCTGTAAGAACAGAGGTAAAAACTGCAAAGGTCTTTTTAAAAAATGCTTTCATGTACGTTTCCTTTCCTGATCCGTAATCTTGATTCCCCATATATTATAGCATAAAATCGAAGATTTTTTGCTATAATTGCCCGATATGCAGGGAGCAAAGCTTGCTTTGCGTATCTGCAAGGGCGTTAAAAATCATAATAAATGCTTTGCATTTATTATAGCATAAAATCGAAGATTTTTTGCTATAATTGCCCGATATGCAGGGAGC
>CAMCMW010000201.1 GCA_945876155.1 uncultured Ruminococcus sp.
TATTGACATTGTATAAACAATCGTTTATAATAAAGCTGTGAAAATGATGAAAGGCAGGATATATAAATGAAAAAACAGGTTTACAATCCATTTTTACCTATCAATGAATACATTCCGGACGGCGAACCCCATGTTTTCGGCGACCGTGTTTATCTTTACGGTTCTCACGACAAGGAGGGCGGTGAAACCTTCTGCATGGGCGATTACACCGTTTACTCCGCACCCGTTGACGACCTGTCCGACTGGAAATGCGAGGGGGTTATCTACCGTGCCAGCCAGGACCCGGCTTACAACACCGAACGCAAATATATGTACGCTCCGGACGTTGTAAAGGGCAATGACGGTAAATATTACCTCTATTACTGTATGTCAGGCAGTTACGGCGTTGGGGGCTATTTCGGTCCTATAAGCGTTGCAGTGTGCGATACCCCTGCCGGTGAATATGAGTACATAGGATATGTAAAATACCCCGACGGCTCTCCTATGCTGAAATACGTCTGCTTTGACCCCGGTGTACTCAACGACAACGGTACTATCCGCATTTATTACGGCACTCAGTACCCCGACCAGAGCGTTGAGGGACAGATGAAAAGCTTCAACAAAAGCCGTGAGGAGATTCTCGGTACTCCCGAAAGCGTTATGGGACCTGTCATGGTTACAGTTGAGGACGATATGCTCACCGTTAAGGAAGAACCGAAACACATTATCCCTTACCAGACAAAGGGTACAAGCTTTGAGGAACACCCTTTCTTTGAGGCAAGTTCCATGCGCAAAGTCGGAAACAAATACTACTTCATCTACTCCTCATGGAAAAATCACGAGCTTTGCTATGCCACCAGCGATTACCCCGACAGGGACTTCACTTTCGGCGGTACTATCGTGTCAAACGGTGATGTGGGGCTTGACGGCAGAGAGGAAAAAGACCGCCTTAACATGACCGGTACCACTCACGGCAGTATTGAAAACATAAACGGACAGTGGTATGTATTCTATCACAGGCTTACTCACAAGTCCGATTACAGCAGGCAGGCGTGTGCTGAGAAAATCACAATAGAACCGGACGGTTCAATCAGACAGGTGGAGATGACATCATGCGGTTTAAACGGCGGTCCTCTCAAAGCTGAGGGTACTTATCCGGCTGTTATCGCCTGCAACATCACAAACGGCAATATGCCTCACGGTTCAAACAAGATATACACTGACAGTTTCCCAAACGTAAACCACGACGCTGAAAACAGGTTTATTGCCGAGATAAGCTCCGGTACGCTTATCGGCTACAAGTATTTCAGCTTTGACGGTGACAGGACGCTGACAGTTACTGCAAGAGGTAACGGCGAGGGTGCATTTGCTGTTTACACTGAAATCGGCGGTGACAAAAAAGCTGAAATTGCTGTCACCCCTTCTGTGGACTGGAAAAAGTTCTCCGCAAAGCTTACTGGTATCAGCGGAGTAAAGCCGATTTATCTTGTGTACAGCGGTTCGGGTCAGACTGCTCTGCTTGATATTACTTTTGAATAATATGAATCTCATACTTACAAAAATTTCCCCCTTACTTAATTGTAAGGGGGATTTTATATTAATTTGGAGTTTACTATTTGCCGAATATGATTTATTCGTTAAGTATCGCATTAAACTGCTCGTAAAGCTCCGCAGTCTTTTCCTCAGTAGTCGCCTTGCCATAAAGCACTGCATTGCAAGCCTCCTGAAATGCGTCGAGCATATCTGTGTTTTCCATAAACGGGTGAATAATTGCCATTGAATCAATATTTGAACTCATCAGCTGAAATGCGTCATAGTGAAGACCCTTCAGCATATCATGCTGTTCAAGGTAATCTCTGGAAGAACGGCTCAGCGGTATCCCCTTTTCAATGCCCTGAAGTTCTGATATTTCGTCACTATTAAGGAGAAAATCAAGGAGAATTGCAGACTCCTTCGGGTGTTCTGTCTCGGCACTCACCGCATAAAGTGTGGCAGGTTTTGTGTACCAGCCCTTAACACCGTCAGTACAGCCGGTATAGCTGCCCACAACTATCTCATAGCCCTCCTCACGGGCAGGACCCATGTAATTTTCTGCGTCACTGAGCCATGCCAGAACTCCGGCATAGGTGCCGTTTCTGATATCGTTCTTGTCGAAGTATTCTACCTGCGGCATAACATGGCCGTTTATAAGTTCAACGTAAAAATCAAGCATTATTCCCAGCTCTTCCTTACCGAAACCTAACTGTCCGTTCTCTGCCATGAACGACTTGCCGCTCTGCTGTTCAGCGTATGAGATAATGAAGAACATCGCTGATTTTGACGGCATGGCAATAGGATAAACTTCGTCACCCATCACTTTTGCTGCATTGAAAAGATCGTCCCATGTCTCCGGAAGTGCCAGACCGAAACTGTCATATACAGTTTTGTTGTAATATACAGTCTGAGTGTTCAGCGCAATAGGAACGGCATTCAGTTTTCCGTTTCTGATTCCAAAGCTCAGCTCGTTTTCCGAAAACTGGGAAAGGTCAAAGTTATCGCTCAGGTCATAGATATTGTAATAGCCGTTTCCGTCGGCAGAATATATGTCCAGCCAGGCAAAGTTTATGAGCATGACGTCAGATTCCGTGTCTGACATCATCTGAATATTGTATCTCGTCTGATAACCCGACCATTCCGAGTAGCTGCATTTAACCCGGATATCAGGGTGCAGACGCTCAAACTCCTTTACCGCTGCAAGAGTATATTCGGTTCTGGTGTCGTTTCCCCACCATGAAAGAGAAATCTCAGTATATTCCTCCTGTTTGATAACCACCGGTTCAGACGCACAAGCTGTGAGCATAAGCATAGCCAGTGAAAGAAATACAAGCTTTTTCTTAAACATTTTCATTATCCCCCTCCCTTACATCACTGTAAATGGTAAACGTGTCCTTACCCTTATGCTTGGAGGAGTAAAGAGCCTCGTCGGCGCACCTGTAAAGCTCCGGAAAACTCTTTCCGTCGTCCGGGAATACCGCAGCACCTATACTTGCAGATATTTTGTAATCACTGTTGCTGCCTGTGTAATTGTTATGAAACGCGTCGCAGAGTGCATGGCATTTTTCATGGATAAGTTCCATATAATCCTGCTGCCTGTTTGCCGGAATGTTAAGCAGTACACAGAATTCGTCTCCGCCTATTCTTCCAAGACAGTCGGTGGAATTGAAGGTCAGCCTGAGAATGTTGCCTATATCAGCAAGCACTCTGTCACCGTTAGCGTGTCCCAGATTGTCATTGACCCCCTTGAAGTTGTCCACGTCAAGGAGAATAATGGCATGGCGCTCTCCTTCACCCGCATTTTCAAGCATATATCCGGCGTTTTCCTCAAAGGACAGCTTGTTGTAAATTCCTGTCAGTCTGTCAATGTTAGCCTGGGTGTTGAGTTTTGTGACAATGCGGTTGACAGGATTGGTAACATAAATCGAAAGGAGCGTACCGAGAATCAGTGCAATAAGAGATGTAATAGCTGTGATAACAATTGTATATCGGATAACAACATTGCGCTCGGCAAGTATTATCTGTGTGGGTGCGGAGCAGATAACATACCAGCTGTCAGCACAGGTGTTTACGGTGATAAGGTAATCATCATCTATAAATGACGCAGAAGTACTGCCGTCTATCCTGTCAAGCAGTTCGGCAGGGAGCTTTGAACCTGTTTCCCCTTTTTCGCTGGAATACATTATCATATGGTCTTCATTGACAAGTCTTACCGTTGTATCACGCATATCATCGGGACGTACAAATACATTTTCCAGTTCGGAGGTATAAAAGGACACCACAAGCAAAGCGTTGTCATTTACTCTCTTTACATAATATATACGTCTGAAATCATCATTATAGCCTGTTGACCAGCCGTCTTTGGAACGCTTTCTTGTAACGGTCTGTGCCATTTCGTTGTATATGTCATCGCCGTAAAGCATAGTAGTTCCGTTTGACACCTTTCCCACAGTATGGTCATCACTGTATACTATGAAAAAATCAACGTAGTTTTCCATTATACAAAGGTCATAAAGCTTATCCGAAATGAGCTTTTCTGTATTGAGAGCCTCGTACTGGTCGGCATTTTCAGCAGATGAATAGTAGGTGACTGCCTCTTCTGTGCCGAAAACCAGAGTTGCAATTGATTCGAGCTTTGAAAGATATGTGTTGATGTTAAGCTTCATCTGTACATTAAGAGCATAGGTAAGGTCGCTGACCTTTGATTTAAGTACCGTGTCGTTTTTTCTTACCGTAAAGAACGCCGTAAATATCGCAGCAATAATTACTATCAGAGCATAACCGAATATCATTATCAGTTTTATATGCCTGATTTTATCGTTGTTTTCATTTTTGCGTTTATCCATTACTCTACTCCTTTTTATGACAGCTTTGTTTAT
>CAMCMW010000202.1 GCA_945876155.1 uncultured Ruminococcus sp.
GGATTTCTGCATACTTGTTAAGTGTGTCAGCCATAGGAGCGAGGCAGTTTGTTGTGCATGAAGCAGCTGAGATGATCTTGTCATCAGCTGTAAGAGTCTTTTCGTTTACGCTGAAAACGATAGTCTTGAGGTCATTGCCTGCCGGAGCAGAGATAACAACCTTCTTAGCACCTGCGTCGATGTGAGCCTGTGACTTGTCCTTTGAGCAGTAGAAACCTGTACACTCGAGAACTACGTCAACACCGATTTCGCCCCATGGGAGCTTGGAAGCATCAGCTTCCTTGTAGATTGTAAGAGTCTTGCCGTCAACTGTGATTGTGTTAGCCTCATCATCAGCTGTAACTGTGTGAAGATTCTCACCGATTCTTCCGCAGTAGCCGCCCTGAGCTGTATCATACTTGAGAAGCTGAGCGAGCATTGAAGGCTTTGTAAGGTCGTTGATAGCAACTACCTCATAACCCTCAGCACCGAACATCTGTCTGAATGCAAGACGACCAATACGGCCGAAACCATTAATAGCAACTTTTACTGACATTGGAAAATTACCTCCTAAATATTTATATTATTATTGTACACTAATTTTAAATTTATTTCAAGTACTTTGACAAAAAAATAACCTTTTTTTTAAATGAAAATGTTGTTACAGCCAAATTTCGTGAAAAACCGACAAAATAATTGTTAATTTTCTACAATTTTTTAGAAATGTAATTGTTTTGTTCTTAATTTATTCATATTTTTGTAGTATAATAAAAGAAAAAGGGATTTCAGGTAAAAGAATGGAGGGAAGTATGGCAAACCAGATTGATGTATTAAAAGATATTTTTTCAAATTCTTCAGAAAATGTTTTTATAATGAACTATGATTTTGAGATTTTATGGCATAACAAAACAGACCTTCTGAATTTCTTCAGCGGTACCACGTTCAAGGAACTTCTGGGAAAAGAAAACAGAGTACTTGAAAGCGGCGAGTATTTTTTCACCTATAACGGACTTGAATTTTCGGGACGGATAATCAATTACAAAGAGCAGCAGCTTTACGTTTTGCAGATGAGCGGCGATGACGTGATGTATGAAAGTATAAAATCAGGTGCGGTGAGGGAATTTTTTATCAATCAGGCGGCACAGGTGAGACAGGCGGTAACGGGTATCTCATTTGCCTCAAATATGCTCCGGAAAGCCCTTGATGAGGCTGGTATGGGTGACACGGGAAAACTGATTGATGTTACAACAGGCAACTGCTATAAACTCCTCAAAGCAGTCCTCAACACCACTGAACTTATAAGGTATACCGAGGACACCTCAGAGGCGGTAAAAACAGACCTGACCGAGGCTTTGGAAGAATTTGCAGTGATATGCAGAAAAATACTGAAAGGGCAGATTGACATTGTTTTAAAAGCCGCTCCCGGGCTGTACATCAAGGCTGACCCCGAAAGGCTTACAGCTTGTCTGCTGTCTCTTACGGTACTCACAGGCAGACACAATCCCGGCTGTGGGGTTATAATGTTTGACGCTGAAAGGGTAGGGGATAACGTTTCAGTTACTGCCTCTGCAAAAATGGAGGGTGAAAAAAACGGAAAAAGAGTGTTCAGCGAATTTGAAAGGCTCTATGAAAGCGAAACCGCTGATTCGGACTTGTTTGTGGTCTGCCGTTTCTGCCGCAGTTTCGGCGGTACTGTCTTTATCGCCGACGCTCCCGAAACCGGTGGAAAGGTTTACTCTCTCAAATTCCCGTTCTGCAATGATTCCGGCGGAACAACAAAATTCAGCTCGTCAGTACGCTCCTATCACGAGGACAGGTTCTCAAAATACCATATTGCTCTTTCGGATATTGCAGAGATTTTTTAACAGAATCAGCCAAGACGTTTCTGGAAGTTTCCGCAGACTGAGTTGACGTTGCTGAAAGTCACAAAGGCATTTTTGTCATGCTTTTTTACAAATTCAGACAGGGAAATCGCCTCGTATTTGGATATGACCGTGTAGACAACGTTGTATTTCTTACCGGAGTATGCGCCTTTTCCCTCGATGATGGTAGCAGTCCTGTCAAATTTTTTGGTAATCTCTTCAATTATATCGGTTTTGTCTGTTATGATAACTGCTTCCATGAGTATGTTCTGTTCGTGACAGCGGTCGGTAATCAGTGAGGAAATCACTACGAAAATAAGGGAGTAAATAACCACTGTCACATCAAACAGCAGGATACACACAGCAAATACCACTGCATTAACGATTATGGCTATTTTTCCCACGCTCATTTTACTGCTTTTCTTTGCCATATAAACACCCAGTATGTCCTGACCGCCGCCGGACGCTCCTTCAGTGAGCATAAGACCGACACCGAAACCGCAGACAATTCCGCCTATGACAGCACCAGTCAGTGAGTCTATGGCAAAAAGGTCTGAGGGAACTTTTATAAAGGTCATGAAAATTGTCTGGGCGGTTACGCAAAGTAAAGTCTTTACGAAAAATTTCCGGCTTATTGCTTTGTATGCTATTATAAAAAGTGGAATATTTATGATGTAGTATATTATACCAGCTATATCAATGTTGCGGAATGGCAGATTGAGATAGTCAATAAGCAGGGTTCTTATTATCTGTCCGACGCCGAGAAATCCTCCGCTGTAGAACCCCAGAGGGACTATGAAAAGATTTATGCCGAGAGCGTAAATCAGCGCACCGGCAACGGCTGTCAGGGTACTTTTCAGCTCATGCTTTACGTTCATTTTCATAAACAACATCTCCTTTTTGTATTAAAAAGTTTTGACATTTACCGCTGCAAAAATACCTCCTTTATTCAGCAAAGGAGGTGTTTTGTTACTTTGTCAATTTTTTCAGTTCATAGTTTCGCATTGAAAGAATAGCAATAACTGTCAATGTAAACATAGAAAACAACAGCCATTTTACGATAGAATTGCGCCGCTGATAAATCTCCGAATAGGGGAGTATTCCGGCAACTATCATATCGTCATGCTTTTCATATTTTACCAGCACCCTTTTTCCGTCATATTCAGAGGAAAACCAGCCGGTGTCTTCGGCAAATTCCTCCGGCGCAAACTGGACTGCTGAACCGTTCAGATAGCTGTCAGTGTGGCTTATATAGGTGTTGGATTGGGTGTCAATAACGGCGAGATGACCGTGTTTCATAATGGGCATCTGGGTCACTGCGGTTGAAATCTCGGACAGTTCAAGCTGCTGCTGATAGTTTTCAAGTGAAAAACGAATCTGGATAATTCCCGGTTCATCAAGCCTTGAAGAGCCGGTTATGACCACTTTATTTCCGCCTGACTCGGACAGTACTGCCTCCGAAAATACCCTGTTTTCAATCCCCGGCATAAATTCTTCCAGGACGGAAGTTTCCTCAATGGACATATCGGTACTGTACCTTATTATACCCGATTCATCAGAAACGTTTATTACATCAGCCCCTATTGCAACACGCATTTCCTCAAGTGACGCCTCATCATTGAGAATACTGATATTCTTGGAAAGCATCATGGAAACAACTCTTGCCTTTGAGCGGTAGCTGTTGTAGATTTCCTCAGTCAGCTTTTCTGAGGACTCTTTTTTCTCGTCAATATTTTCCCAGACAAGTTCAATGCGTTCGCCTATGATTTCCCGTGCCTCAGAGCGGTCAATAACACCGGCTGAATAAAAAGCCAGAAATGATATAATTGTCATACATATCAATGCCGGTATAATAATTACCTTATAGTGACTTTTTTTCATTTGTCCACCGCTTTCAGTACAGCATAAATATTTTTACAGTTTTTCAACATAATCCTTTATCTTGCCGTAGGTTTCTTCACTTATGATATGTTCAATTTTACAAGCGTCTGTCTCAGCAGTATCAGGGCGTACATCAAGAGCGTTTACAAGAAATTTTTTTATGTTTGTATGCTTTTCGTATATCGCCTCAGCACGCTGAAGTCCGATTCCTGTGAAGGTAATCTGACCGTTTGCGTCAACATTTATATACTTGTTTGATTTGAGTATTCCCACAGCACGGCTTATGCTTGCTTTGGAATAGTTAAGTTCATTGGCTATATCTATGGAACGGACGTTGCCGTTTCTTCTCATCAGCAGTAATATTGTTTCCAGGTAATCCTCTCTTGATTCAGTCTGATTCATAATTCCTCCTTGAATTTTCTTTTACAAGTAAATTTTATCATGGTTACACTAAAAAGTCAATATTTACAGTAGATTTTCACACAGAAATCAAATTTTTGTAAAATACATTTTTTGTAGGGGACGGCGCCCTCGACGTCCCGGTGCGTGAGTCCGTGACCGGACAGGACAAATCGGGTTCAGTTTTAACAAAAAAATTTTTCTGGTGACACGACCGGCACCCATACAGAAAATCTGAGGGACGTC
>CAMCMW010000203.1 GCA_945876155.1 uncultured Ruminococcus sp.
ATTCAAGGTTTTCGCTGAGAATCGGTCCGTGGAGAGGACAGATAGTCTTTATGTCCAGAGCAGACGCTTTTTTCAGCAGTGCCTGAACCTGTGCGCCGTATTTACCCACAATGTTGAAGTAGTATCTTCTTGCCTCGCACGCCCAGTCCTCGTCTGTGTCAAGTGCGCCGAACTTCCCGAAACCGTCAGCTGAGAACAGGATTTTTTCAGTCTTTTCGTACTCTACCATAACTTCCGGCCAGTGAACCATAGGTGCCATGAAGAACTGCAAAGTATGACTTCCCAGAGAAAGCTCGTCGCCCTCTTTTACGATAACTGTTCTGTTTTCAACGTCAATGTCGAAAAACTGCGGCAGCATTGAGGCGGACTTTGCGTTTAAAACCAGTTTCATTTCCGGGTACTTTTCAGCGGCAAGCTTAATGTTTCCGGCGTGGTCTGGTTCAAGGTGTGAAATGACCAGATAGTCGGGAGTTTTTCCGGCAAGTGCCTTTTCAAGATTTGCAAACCACTTTTCTGATACTCTCATATCAGCGGTATCCATAACAGCAATTTTTTCATCAATAATAATGTAGGAATTGTAGGATACGCCGTTCGGCACTTCGTACTGGCTTTCAAACAGGTCAATTTCCCTGTCGTCAACGCCTATATAAAGAACTGCGTCTGAAATTTTAACGTCACTCATTTGTTTAACCTCCGTAAATAGTAATTGATACTATATAAATATATCACATATTCCGCCGTATTTCAAGCTTTTACGACAAAAATTTCACCTTTTATGATAACTTCTGAAATCAAAGTGAATAATCTCGGTAATAAAGCTGAGCATTTCGGACGACGAATGAATCAACTCCATGACCGTGTCAGTGTCGATATCAAAAGGAATGTCGGCGGGGTATCTTGTTTCTATGTAGTAATGGTTGAGCAGGGTACTCTTTTCAAGCCACTTTCCGAAATGATAGTCTATCTGCATTGCCTGTTTGCAAAGCCATGTAAGGTTGTGACCGTCATAGAGATGGTGTTTTTTAAAAAGGAGATACCCCTTCAGCGCTTTTTCAATGCACTGCTGACAGTGAAAGGCAGCGCCGTTGTAGCACCTTTCATCACCCTGAAGATTTTTTGCCGCAAGCAGGTCAAGGTTTGCATAGTAAAGCCAGTCAAAATATCTTCTGCTGTCACTGTCACGATATCCTCTACCCATAAATTTCCGCTCCCGAATTTTCTATTTTCCATGCGAAAGTGCCAATCTCATTTTTCAGCCTGTTAAACTCGCTTTCACGGTAAATAACCAGGTCAAAAGGCAGTTCGCAGTCCACTTCAAGATAAAGGCGGCATTCAAGCTCCGGCAGATTGTGGGTATCATCATCAAGTATAAGCGCAAGCTTAAAACTTGTAAGCTCAGACTCATTGTCCACTTTAAAGCTTATAAGAAATATTTTTTTAATGTCAGCACAGCTTTTTTTCAGCAGCTTTGCTGTATTGCATATTATCGGATTATCTTTCAAAACCGTTTCCTCCCTTAGAAAATATATATTCCGTCCTCACAGGTAAAGACGTACTTCATCTCGTCTGTAAGATTGTAGTCGTCACCGTCGCCGCCGATAGCAGTCAGGTCAAAGGTTATGTATTTTGCGCTTTTTACGGTATCAGAAAAACTTTTTTCCTTTCCGGCGTCCTTGTAGATACCGTCCAGCAGGTCTTTTATATCGTTTATACCGCTGTCGTCCTTGCTGTCACCGCAGTCTGTGACCTCAATCTGTGAAAAGTCAAAGTCCTCACCCAAATCAGTTTCCAGCTGACTGTATTCATCATCAACGTACCCCGTAATATCCATCGACTGCTTATCTTCAAGAAATGCTAAATAAGCCTCCGGCTGAACCGAACGGAAAAGGTCATAATCCTTGTTCTGGATTGAAACGTAGTAGTTGACAAGAGCTTCCATTTCCTCGTCCTCAACAAATCTTCCGTCGTAAATCAGGTAGATGTCCTTGCCGTCCACTTCTTTTAAAGCCTGACCGTAATAATAGTCCTGAGAGGACTCCTCTTTATCTCCGCAGCCGCAGAGCATAGCGCCGGTAAAAACAGCGCACACTGCAATTGAAAGAATTTTTTTAAACAAAACCGAACCTTCTTTCTGTAATCTCTTTACTTATCATAACTCAAACCACGTTTTATGTCAATGGATTTCCAGCAAAAATTATAAAAAAATATTGAAAAAATCATAGCAATATAGTATAATTTACATATAGAAAAAAGCGATACAGCCAGTCTGACGCTTTTTCAACCGTATTTTTCACATTCAACAGCAAATACTAACGGAGGAACTATGCCAAGATTTTTTCTCGAAAAAATGAACACCGAAACTCCCGTAATAACAGGGACCGACGCCAGACACATAGGTTTTTCACTGAGAACGAAACCGGGAGAGATACTGACCGTCTGTGCAGGGGGTACAGATTACAAATGCTCAATAAACAGGATAACCGAGGACGCTGTATTTCTTGATATACTTGAAAGCCGTCTTTGCGCCGCAGAACCGTCAATAGACCTGACCCTTTACCAGGCTGTGCCGAAACTGGACAAGCTGGAAACTATCATTCAGAAATCCGTTGAACTGGGTGCTTCAAAAATAGTACCCGTCCTGACAAGACGCTGTATCTCACGCCCCAAAGATTTTGCAAAAAAGCTTGAAAGGCTCAACAAAATTGCACTTGAAGCGGCAAAACAGTCGGGCAGAGGGATAATTCCGGAGGTCATGCCCATAATCGACTTTAAAACCGCCGTTTCACAGATGTCCGAAACCGACTGCCCCGTAATGCTCTACGAGGAGGGCGGAGGGAGATTTTCCCAGCTGGAAACCGACGGTAAAAAAAGTTTTTCGCTCCTTATAGGCAGTGAGGGAGGATTCGACCCCGAAGAGGCTGAGTACGCAAAAAATGCCGGAATAAATACAGTCTGGCTGGGGGAAAGAATACTCAGATGTGAAACTGCTCCCCTTACTGCAATCTCGATTTTGATGTTTATCACAAAAAATTTATAAAAAAAGTGTTGAAATTTGTTTTTGTTTATGATATAATATGATACAATAAGTAAAAACGCAACACTCAACGGACCGCAGACCGCCAAAAATATTATCTGCGGAGAAAAGAGGAATATTATGAAAAAAGGTTTAATTTTCGGACTTCTCGCTGCCGGAGCTGCTGTAGCTGCCGGAATCATTTATAAAAAAGCAAAAGAAAATCCATGCTGCTGTGACGAGGAAGATGATGAAAACTGCGGTGACTGCTGCTGCGGCTGTGAAGACGAATGCTGCGACGAAGAGGTTTGCGATATCCCGCCGGAAATGGCAGAGGATACTGGTGTTGTAACTGACGAAGAAAACAACAGTGCCGCAGCTGACGCCTGTGCCTGCGGATGCGAGGAAGAAGAACTGGACAAGATTGAAGATGTCGTTGAATCAGACGATGTATGATGTATAAAATCAAAAAGGGACGCAATTGAAAAACGTCCCATTTTTTTGTCTTAAAATTTATCAGTCATAGGATTCCATAACAATTCTTCCAAGACCGCTGTCATCGTACACATCAAGATAAATAACATTTGCAGCATTGTCAGTGTAAGTATACTTAGTATAACCGTCAGATTTTTCAGCCGCTGACGGCTCACCGTATGCCGCTTTAAGTGCAGCCTCGTCAGCACCCCAGGTTATGCCGCCTTCAAGAGTAACCTGAGGACAGCTTGCCATATTCTTTGATGTAAATTCAACAGTCCATACGTTGATTTTGTCAAGTCCGCACGCCTCATCACCGAAATTGGTAAAGCCGACTATAAAACTTCCCTCGTCATAGCCCTCGTGATTCAGAACAATACTTCTCTGATAGAACACCAGCGGGTCAGCGGAAAGGTCCTGCATACCGTAAACTTCCGGTTCAAAACTCCAGCCCTGAGCCTCAATTTCCGCAAGAGTAAGCCTGTCCAGAACGAAATCTGTTCCGTCAACGCTGAACGCCATAGACTTCCACGCACCGTCAGAGGTTACCTTTTCAACAGCAGATGATTCTTCCTGCTGTGCCTGACTGCTTTCTGCCTGTGAAACGCCCTTTTCAGCGTCCGACTCACTTCTTGTTCTTGCTATATAGTTATCTCTGTCAACGTCACCGCAGCCGCTGAGCATACCAGCAGCAAAAGCAGCACAAAGCATAACAGATACTACCCTACCGATTTTTTTCATTTTGGTTTACTCCTTTTACATTCAGATAATTTATTTTAACACATTCCGCAGATTCAGTCAATAGTCCATGTCGTTGCATGCAGGGCAACCGCATGAAAAAATCAGGAAAATTTGTTCAAAATGACGTTGCACAGG
>CAMCMW010000204.1 GCA_945876155.1 uncultured Ruminococcus sp.
TTTCAAGCAGTTTCTTTGCAATACCAATAGCGTCATACAAATCAACTTTTCCGTTGCCGTCAAAATCGGCTATTTCCTTTTCTTCATCAGTAAAGGTTCTCATTCCCATGATGCTCTTGCATATTTCAATCGCATCATAAAGGTCAATTTTGCCGTTGCCGGTAATATCTCCCTGAACTGTGGGTATAACAGACTCTTCACTGCTTAAAAAATGTACAGTTGCTTTTTCAAGATACTCATTATCAGCGCCTGTCTGTACAGCATTCCATTCACTCTGAGTACCCTCAAAATAGATATCAGTCAGATTATAGCATCCAAAGAATGCCTCTGCGGCTATCGACTTCATATCAGCGGACATGGTTACCGAGGTCAGACTGCTGCAGCCGTTAAAGGCATCAGCACCTAAAGATACAACGCCTGATAAACCGACACTTGACAACGCAGTGCAGTCACAGAAAGCCCATTCGCCTATCTGAACATTTTTGCCCGTAACGGAAATACTGCTTAGCGAATTACAGCCGCCGAATGCCCAGCTTTCAATGCTGACCATGCTTTCGGGAATCTGAATATTTTCAAGGGTTGTACATTCATAAAAAGCATTTTCACCGATAGTATCCATACCCTCCGGCAGACTGACATTGACAGGGGTTACAAAGCTAAAACTGTAGCCGTCAATCTTTGCTACTTTGTATGAATTGCCGTTCCAGACAACATTGTCAGTAACGGCAACTGAATTTTCAGTACTGCTGCAATATGTAACTGTGGCAAGATTAATTCCGTCTGAATTCTGATAAAGTTCATAATCGAAAATTCCGTCAGAATATTCTGTTACTGATGTGTCAGCAGCAAATACACTGCAGTTTATTGCAGAAATCAATATACAAATTATCAGCAAATAGGAACTGATAAATTTTTTCATTATTCTTCCTCGCCAGATTCAGTAACTTCTGCCTCTTCATCAGCCTCAGTAGTTTCTTCTGTATCTTCAGCTGGCTGTGATTCTTCAACTTCAGGAGCCTCCGGCTTTTCTTCCATTTCGGGAACTTCCGGTTTTTTTCAATCTCAGGAGCCTCCGGTTTTTCAATCATCTCAGGAACTTCCTGCTTTTCTTCAATTTCAGGAAGCTCTGGCTTTTCATTCATTTCAGCTTTTTTCTGCTCCCATTCAGCCTTTTTCTTTTCCATTTCAGCTTTCTTTTCAGCTCTCTTTTCTTCCTTCAGAGCGTCCATTTCAGCTTTTTTCTGTTCCCATTCAGTTTTCATTTCAGCCTTTTTCTGCTCCCAGTCAAACTCCGGTTTTTCCGGCATCTCAGGGAGTTCGATATCCTCAGGAAGTTCAGGCATTTCCGGCATTTCAGGAAGTTCCGGCTTTTCAGTTTCAGTTTCAGCAGCTTCCGTTGCTGCCTCGTTTTCAGTTACCTCAGTTGCAGTACTCTGATTGTTGTCAAGAGCTTCTTCAGCACTGCTGATTACACCTGAACCGGCAGCCAGCATAGATACTGCACATAAAGCGGCAATGATTTTTTGTTGTTCATGATAAAACACTCCTTAATAAAATAATTAAAATTGATTTCCTTAAACGTTTTCGAAAGCAGCCCTGCAAAATGACTTAACCGGTATTGCCATAAGAACTTATTACATAAGTATCGGGCTGTTAACTGGTTACTCTGTCTTATGCCTCACTAAATGTAATTCCCGCACGATACTGAGGAAAAACAACTGAGACATTTTTCTTTATAATCATTTCCTTTTGCTTTGATAGCTACATTATATATACATTTTCTTAAAACAGTCTTAAAAATTTTGTTTATATTTGTTAAGATTATGTAATTTAATAATCAAATTTATGTGATTTTGGTTTCTACGTAAACTTTCTGAAGCGATATTATGCAGCAATGCTGACGGAAACCACTTTTTACCAATAAACTGTTAAAGTAACAAAACTCAGTTATATATAATAATAGTGCTACAGCAGGCTCTGTTATCTTGAAACAATTGATTTTTTAGAATTTATCGCTTAAATAGGGTAGGGGTTATGAAATTATAAGAGGTGTCTGAGATAAACTGCATTAAAAGTTCACAAAAATATAAAAAGCCGCCTGCTTGAACAGGAGGCTGAAATTGTTTATATACCAGTTGACCATTTACTGCAAAAGACTTAATATATCCTGTGGCTTTGTGTTAGCCTGTGCAAGCATTGCCTGAGCTGATTGATTCAGGACATTATATTTCGTATATTCTGTCATCATTTTTGCCATGTCAGTATCTTTAATACGGCTTTTGGCTGCGGAAAGATTTTCAGAAGCATTGTCTAAATCGTTTATCGTATATTCAAGTCGGTTTTGCTGAGCGCCCAGTACTGCTCTTGTAAGACTTACTATATTTATTGCGTCTTTACATTTTGCGGCACTTTTCATAGACGAATCTGCCTGGGTAACGCTAATACCAGATGTTCCAAGTGAATCGGCAGATATTTCCTGAAGTGATATAACTATCTTTCCGGCTTTGCCTGATTCAGAGTTTATTATTATATTACCCGGAATGAAACGTTCAGCTATATCAGCATTTGTAGCAATTCCTATGTCAAAAAGGCCTTCTTCTGCCGCTTTGTTCGGCTTAACGCCAGATCTTTCATCATAAAACATAAGCTTTCCGTCATCGGTTTTTCTTATACGTGTATAATGGTTATTAGGATTACCGTTAGAGGTTGCAGCAATAATTGCATCATATATGTCCTCGGCACTTTGTGCGTTACCTATTCCTATGCTGTATATATAATGGCGACCGCTTCTTTCAACTGAACTGCTTTGCTGGTCAGTGAATTTAAAACTGTAGTATGCGTCACAGGTACAGCAGGTTGTATAAAATCCTTTTCCGACAGAATTGCTTATATCAGAAGGAGAAAAAGAAGAAAAATCAACTATACTGGCACTGTGTTTATTTATAATCGGGTTTCCGTTTGCATCAACACCCGGAATTTCATACGTTTCTGCTAAAGTTCCGGATGCAGTTGTCTTGGCGTCAAATGTTACCCAGCCTGGCAGAGAACCTGAGATTTTTGGCGGCATTACCTTTGCTGCAATGTATGTGTCACCTTTAAAAAGAGGCAGCCTGTTAAAATTTGCTGTATCTGATATTCTGTCAATTTCATTGTTGAGGTTGTCAATCTCTTCCTGGATCATTGCACGTTCATTATCTTCAAAAATACCATTGCCTGCCCGGATACAAAGTTCGTACATTCTGTCGAGCATATCGTGTATTTCACCTAAGTATCCTTCAGCTGTCTGAATAAGGGATATTCCGTTTTCGGAATTATCTGAATATGTATCAAGAGCTGTTATCTGAGCCCGCATTTTTTCACTGACAGCCAATCCGGAAGCATCGTCAGCTGCCCTGTTTATCGTATATCCTGTGGCGAGTTTTTCCAGTGTTTTATCCCCTTTTCCGGAATTATTCTTTAAAACTCTTGTTGCCCTGAGCGAATTATTATTGGTCCTTACAGATATCCCCATGTCCCTCTCCTGTATATGTCTTTATTATCACATTCAGTGACAATAAAGCAGTATTTTTATTTAATAGTTTTCCCTTGACAATATGACAAGGTTTAATTGAAAAGGCTTTATAAAATATACTACATATAATTTATCGGCAGTTTTTAGAAAAAATAAACCGGAAATTTTCATAAAGCCTTTACAAAGACCGGAAAAAATCCGGGCGTATTTGATTTTCCGTGCATAATAAGACCGGTAAAAAGGACTGCTGAAATCCAGAAAAGCACACTCCCCGTGGGGAATGTGCTAAGGCAGTTGTCATTTATTCAGTAACAGAAGAAGTCTGAGCTTTAAGTTTCTTTACTTCATCAAGCGTAAGCTCAGTAATCTCTTCTCAATTGTTGTTGTTGTGTCATTATTTTAATCAAACAGATTCTTTATCTCATCATCTGAAACCTTAACGCCATCCAGATAGCAGTTATACAGTTTTTCAGGGTCCACCATAATTATATCGACCTGGTTTAAAAGCCGGTCTTTGCCGGGAGTATTTGTGGTGGGATTTGATTCATTATGAAGAGTTGTATATTCTCCACTCTGCTGCGTTTGTTTCGTCAAACTATTTATTTCGTTTTGAAGGTATGTCTGAAGGGTTTTATATGCTCCACGCTCTGCATATCCCACCTTTTTGAACATTTCGTTATTGCCTATATCAACTTTCAGCACATCATTTACAGGCATCAGAAAAGCATTTGCATATTTGATATTGATATTATTTGTTCTCAGCTCATTTTTTATAAACATATATAGTGAACGCATAAAAGAAATTGAATTATGAATAGTTGAAGCTGCACAAATTT
>CAMCMW010000205.1 GCA_945876155.1 uncultured Ruminococcus sp.
GGCTTTGAGGGGATATGACAGCGGTCAGATTCAGAAGGCTATGGAGGTGTTCCGTGGAAATATCGGAATGTGCGTTCAGTTTCTTGAAGATGAAAACCTCCAGAAAATCGCACAGTTGACAAAAAAAGCGGCGGATAGTATAATTAACAGAGATGAATACGGTCTGCTGACTGCTTTTTCGTCAGAGGTATTAAAGGACAGGAACAACGCGGCTGTATTCCTTGAAATGTTCGACAAGGTAATAAGGGACGCAGCTGTTACGCAGATAGACCCGGAGGAACGGTGTATAAGCTGCTGTCCGGCAGAGGCTGTGAAAATGGGCGGACGGCTTTCGTCAGTATCCGCTGAAAAGATACACAGCGCAGTGGAAAAGGCGGCGGCTGATTACAGGGCAAATGTCAGCCAGACACTTATTATGTCCGGACTTTGTGCAGAAGTAATGGACTGCGGACGATAATTATTACAGTAAGAGGTGAATTGAGGTTACAATGACTGAAATAATCGGAATACGTTTTAAAAAGGGCGGAAAGGTTTATTACTTTTCTCCCGGCGGAAATAAATTTAAGCTTAGTGACAGGGTAATTGTTGAAACGGCAAGAGGAATAGAGTGCGGAGAAGTGGTTATCGAGAACAAAAAGGTCGAGGACTCGGAGATAGTCGCACCCCTTAAAGCAGTTATAAGAAAGGCTAATGCAAAGGACCTTGCAGTTGTGGAGCGAAACCGTCAGAAGGAGCAGGAGGCATTTAAGATATGCGAGGAGAAAATTGCGTTCAGAAAGCTGAAAATGCACCTTATCGACGTTGAGTGTACCTTTGACAACAACAAGATACTGTTTTATTTTACAGCGGAAAGCCGTGTTGATTTCCGTGAACTGGTAAAAGACCTTGCGGCAGTTTTCAAGACACGTATTGAACTGCGGCAGATAGGTGTCCGTGACGAGGCGAAAATTCTCGGCGGACTGGGAATATGCGGACGTGAGTTCTGCTGTAAGGGGTACATGGGTGACTTCCAGCCGGTGTCCATAAAAATGGCAAAGGAGCAGGGACTTTCACTTAACCCCACAAAGATTTCCGGCACCTGCGGCAGACTGATGTGCTGTCTGAAAAACGAACAGGCGGCGTATGATGAACTGCTTAAAATCACTCCGAAGGTGGGAGCATACGTTAAAACACCGGAGTGCAAGGGCTATGTTGAGGAGGCAAACCTCATAACCGGCAGACTGAAGATAAACCCTGAAAAGGGAGATATGCCGGTTTATGTCAACCGTGACCAGGTGAAAATAATCAAGGACTCGGAAATAAAGCTGAACCGTGAGGAAATTAAGGCACTTAAAGAACTTGAAGACAAGTAAAAGGGTATAAATAAAGCCTGAGAAGATCAGATTTCTTCTCAGGCTTTTTGTTGTGTTGCTGATAAATGGGGATTTGCGGCAGCTATCTGCGCAACCTATTGAGGGAAACCCTTTTGAAAAAGGGTTCTCCCTCAAACTCCCTTCCTAAAACTTTAACCTATTTTTTCTCATAGGGGCACAGCCCCTATGAGAAAAAATGAATCAAAAGTCTTTGGAAAGGGGTCTGGGGAAGAACCTTTCCTCAGAAAGGTTTTCCCCAGCAGGGTTGCGTATATACTGTCACAAATTCCGATTTGACATGGGCAGTCAATTTTAATATTCGCTCAAAGTAATACCATTTTCTCCGAGAGGAATCTCATGGTCAAGTCCGACAAACTTTCCGTCTTTCTGCCAGAGAACTTCCTTTACAAACTCGTACTTTTCAGTATCCCAGGTCATAAAATCGTCCTTTACAAGACCGCCGGTATCTCCGGAATTTGCGTTAAAGCACCAGAATGTGTGGTTTATCTTGTTTTCAGAGATAAGCTGTCTTAAATAGGTCATCCATGTAACGTTAGGTTCAGTCATGTAACCGCCCCATTCGCCGATGAGCAGTGGAGCAATGTTTTTGTCCTGAATGTAGAACCAGTTGTCATACCAGCAGTCCTCATAGAGCGAATCGAAAGTATATCCGCCCTCAAACCACGGCTGTTCGTAAACCGCAGGGCCATAATCGTGAGGGGAGTAGACAAGCTTGTTCTGATATTTGCCTAAATCCACCGGATTGTCCGCAACACCTCTCAGGTTTCCGCCCCACCAGTTGAAGAAGTAATCGTCCTCGTTCTGGGACTTGAAGTCACCGTTTTTCTTGATGTCCTTAGGATAAATCTCAATTCCCTCAACCATTACAAGGGCATTCTCGTTCTTGCTGAGTACCGCATTTGCTGCCTTTTCGGCAATATACTTCCAGTTGTCAGCGTCTTTGGAATCGTCCCACTTTGCTCTTGGTGACTCGTTCTGCTTGCCGTGGGGCTCGTTTTCCAGGTCGTAGGCGATTATGGTATCGTCGTTCTTGTACCGCTCAGCCATCCATGAAAGACCGTCAAGGTAGTCCTGCTCGCTTATGTCACCGTCAGTCCAGAGAGGCTTCATGTGACCCATGGAATCGGTTACGGCACAGTGAATGTCAATCATAATCTTTATACCATTTGCACGGCACTGTCCAACCACATAATCAAAAATTTCAAGGCTGTTCATGCCCTCAAGGTAAGAGTTGGTCGCCTTGTTGTAGTTTGCTTCCGGGTAACTGCCGTCTGCCCAGTTGTTGATAAGCTCGGTGGAGATTGGCACACGAAGAAGATTGAAACCGTGGTCTGCAATACTTGCAAGGGAGGAGTTGAGGTCACACGCCCAAAGACCGTCAAAGCAGTTTGAACCTGTGTTGTAGCCGAACCAGTTACAGCCGGTCAGCCACACTTCCTTGCCGCTTGAATCAACGATTTTGTTACCCTTTACAGAAAGCCAGTCGTCGGTTGTGGGCTTGGGAACGTCCTTTGCGCCTGTGTTGGCAACAGGTTCTCCGGCGGTGCTGTTCTGTGATGAACTGCTGTCCTGCTGTGCCGACTGCGAACTTCCGGCAGTGCCAGTGCAGGATATTCCGGTTGTGTCAACTGCGTCCGCTGCACCGGATATCTGGAAACCGAAAGTTGCCTCGTTGCCCGGTTCAAGGGCTTTGTTGTACTCCTCCGGCGTGACGGTTATGGTTTTGCCGTCTGAGGAAAAACTTCCGCCCCAGCTGCTGATTATCTCAACGTCCGATTTAAGTGGAATGGTGACAGTCCAGCCGCTGACACTTCCAGAACTGCTGTTCTTGACTGCACCCTGATAGTCGGTGTAGGACGTACCGTCTGTTTCCCAGCTGTTTCCGGCTGTAAGGGTAACGTCAAGGGAGACGCTTTCTCCGGTCTGACTGCTGCTGTCCACCGGTTCTGCGGAAGATTCCGAAACGGAAGAGCTGTCCGCAACTGATACGGTATCATCAGATATAGTACTTCCCGAACCGTCATCACTGCACCCATAAAGCGGTGCAACGGCAATTGCGGCAAGAAGAAGTACTGCTGTTATTCTTTTTCTTAGCATGGTTAATATCTCCTTTTTTGTATATGTTTGATTATAATTATGCCTTAAATCTTAACAATTGTCAAGTCCGTGACCGGACAGGACAGTCCGTGACCGGACGGGACAATTCGTTGTCAGTTTTGCTGTATCGCTTTGTTTGAGGCTCGACCGGCAGCCTTACAATGTAATTTGTAGGGGACGGCGCCCTCGACGTTCCGGCTCGTGACAAAACGAATTTGTGCTATGGGTAAAATAAAGAAAACCGCCTTGATTGCTCAAAGCAGTTTCTGATTCGGTATTTTGGTGGGTGTGCCCTTTCCCACATTCCTTTTGACCCATAGGGTGTGTAGCAGCACTATCTCTACTTCAAAATACCCTTTCTTATTGTATTTATATTATATCATATTTATTCTTTTTTGTAAAGAATTATTAATTGTTTTGCGATTGACTTTTTTATATGGGTATGATAATATTAAGTGAGTAATAAACCGGAAATTATTAAGGGAGAATGACCAAATATGTTTGAACAGGATTATATAATCAGACAGATTAAAGAATGCGTTGCTGCGGCAATGAAACTGATATTTGGACTGGATACCGAAACACCTGCTTCTATGGAATTTCAGAACAAAGAAAAACAAGCTTTATCTGATCAGCTTATCATGGAAATAGACAACGGCAATATAAAAAATGCTATTTCAAATATGTATTTAAATACACTTGACAAAACTAAAGATGACCTTCTTATAGGTCTGATGGTTTATTCTCATCTTTGCGAAAAAGATGATGATTTTCTGGATTCAAATTCAATTAGTTTTTCTGAGATAAAAGAAAGTGCAAGGAAATTTTTTTCTGAATTTGGTTTGTCATCAATTTCTGACCTG
>CAMCMW010000206.1 GCA_945876155.1 uncultured Ruminococcus sp.
TATCAAAATTCCGGATCACGAGATAACAGCCTTTATAGGACCGTCCGGCTGCGGAAAATCCACACTGCTCAAATCCTTAAACCGTATGAACGACCTGGTTGAGGGCTGTTCTATCAAGGGAAAGGTACTCCTGGACAACGAGGACATTTACGGCAAAATGGACGTAAATCTGCTCAGAAAACGTGTAGGTATGGTTTTTCAGAAGCCTAATCCGTTTCCTATGAGTATTTACGATAACATTGCATACGGTCCGAGAACTCACGGAATACGTTCAAAGGCAAAGCTTGACGAAATTGTTGAAAAGTCATTGCGTGACGCTGCGATATGGGACGAGGTAAAAGACAGGCTGAAAAAAAGCGCACTGGGTATGTCAGGCGGTCAGCAGCAGAGACTTTGTATTGCAAGAGCCCTTGCAGTTCAGCCGGAGGTACTCCTCATGGACGAACCGACTTCAGCTCTCGACCCGATTTCAACTTCCAAAATAGAAGACCTTGCAATTGAGCTGAAAAAGGAGTATACTATAATTATAGTAACCCACAATATGCAGCAGGCAGTCAGAATTTCCGACAACACAGCCTTTTTCCTGCTTGGCGAAATCATCGAATATGACAAGACTGAAAAGCTTTTCTCTATGCCGTCAAACAAGAAAACTGAGGATTATATTACAGGGAGGTTCGGTTAAATGCGTAATAAATTTGATCAGCAGCTTGAAACACTTCATGTTGAGCTTATAAAAATGGGTGCATTGTGTGAGGACGCTATTTCCGGTACTGTCAATGCACTTGGAAACAACAGCGAAGAAGTCATTCAGAATGTTTTCCACCTTGAAACTGAAATTGACCAGAAAGAACGTGACATCGAGGCACTGTGCATGAAACTTCTGCTCCAGCAGCAGCCGGTAGCAACAGACCTGAGAGTAGTTTCAGCCGCAATGAAAATGATTTCCGATATGGAGCGTATCGGCGACCAGGCTGCGGATATTGCTGAGATTACACGCTATGTTCAGTTATCCACCCTCCGTGAAATTGCCCCTGTTGACAAAATGGCAAAAGCGGCTGTAAGAATGGTGACAAACGCTATTGACTCCTTTATCAAGCGTGACCTGACACTTGCCGGAAGAGTAATCGGTTCTGATGATATAATTGACGATTTGTTCCTGTCAATCAGAAAATATCTTATCGAGTATATTTCAAAGCACCCGGAAAGCAGTGAAAACTGCCTTGATATGCTTATGATTGCAAAATATTTCGAGAGAATCGGTGACCACGCTGCAAACATTGCTGAATGGGTTGAATTTTCCATAACTGGTGTTTACAAAGGAGAAACCCTATGATTTATATCGTAGAAGACGACAGCAGCATCAGAGAACTTGTTGCCTACACTCTGAAAATGGCAGGCTTTGAGGCTGCTACTTTTCCAAACGGCGAAGAGTTTTTCAATGCGCTGAACAATTCCCCTCAGCCGGAGCTTGTACTTCTTGACATAATGCTGCCGGGTGAGGACGGTATTTCAATTCTTAAAAAAATCAGAAATTCTTCCAAGACCCGTTCCCTGCCGATTATCATGATGACGGCAAAGGGTACGGAATATGACAAAGTCCTGGGACTGGACAACGGTGCTGACGATTACATCACCAAGCCTTTCGGAATGCTGGAGCTTGTTTCAAGAATCAAGGCGGTACTTCGCCGTACAAGCGACAATCCGGCAGACTATGAACTGCACGCCGGAGATATTACAGTAAATCCGGGCAAGCACAAGGTGACTGTAAAGGGCGAAAACGTAGTCCTCACCTACAAGGAATTTGAAATGCTGTGTATGCTTATTGAAAGCAAGGGGCTTGTTCTTTCGAGAAATAAGCTGCTTGAAAGTATATGGGGTTATGATTTTGACGGTGAGACCCGTACTATTGACGTTCATATCCGTTCACTGCGCTCAAAGCTGGGTGAAAGCGGAAATATAATCGAAACAGTACGAGGCATCGGCTATAAAATCGGAGCAGAATATGAAACGTAAAATATCACTTAGTATGTGCTGTATTGCGGCTTTTTCCGTACTTGTAACAGCAATTCTGATTTCTTTTGTACTCTACAACAGAAATTATCAGAACATGACAAACAACATAAAAAATGAAGCAGAATATATGGCGGCGGCAATGAACACTAACGGAGTTGAGTATCTCAGCTCCGTTAAAGATGTTTCTCCGAGCCGTATTACCTGGATTTCCGCTGACGGCAAAGTCCTATTTGACAACAGCGGCAAGGAAATGGAGAATCATGCTGACCGTCCTGAATTTAAAAGTGCACTGGAAAATGGTGTAGGCGAAAGCTCAAGGCTTTCAAAAACCCTGAGTGAGAAAACTTATTACTATGCAATACTGATGAATGACAACACAGTGTTAAGGGTTTCTGACACCACCAGCAGTATTTTCAGCGACATTTTCAGCAGTCTCCCCTATCTTATTCTTGTGACCTGTTTCATTCTGATTATTGTTATTGCTTTGTCCAATTACCAGACTAAAAAAATCGTCAAGCCTATCAATGAAATAAATCTTGACGCTCCTCAATCGAATATCCCCTATGACGAACTTTCCCCTCTGCTGTCACGTATCGAAAAGCAGAATCGGGATATACATGAGTATATTGATATGTTGAAGGCAAAGCAGAATGAGTTTGAAACCGTCACTCAGAACATGAGCGAAGGTCTGATTATTATGAATATGCACAATATTCTTACCTGCAACCGCAGTGCGCTCAGGATTCTCGGCAACGAAAATTTTGATTACAGCGGTAAAAGCATTCTCGAATTCAATCACTCCAAAGCCTTTATCAGCGCTGTTGAGTCTACTCTGAAAGGAAAGGCAAATGAAATTAATCTCCAGATAGACAGTAAAAATTATCTGATGATTTCAAGCCCTGTTTTTGATAAAAATGACGTAAACGGTGCTGTGATACTGCTGATTGACACAACTGAAAAAAATTCACGGGAGGCGTTGCGGCGTGAGTTTTCAGCCAACGTTTCCCACGAACTGAAAACACCTTTGACCACCATTTCAGGTTATGCTGAAATTATGAAGTCGGGGTGGGCTGATCCGAAAGATTATCAGATGTTTGCTGAAAAAATTTTTAACGAAGGCAAAAGACTTATCAATCTGATAGATGATATAATCAATCTTTCAAAGCTTGACGAAAATTCTGACGTAATGGAAATGGAAGATGTTGACCTGTTCCTTATGACGGAAGATGTTGTGAACACTCTTTCTCAGAAGGCGGCTGACAAGAATGTTGAAATTAAAGTCAGCGGTGAAGACACTGAAATAAAAGCCGTTCCTCATCTGCTTTACGAGATGATTTTTAATCTTTGCGATAACGCTATAAAATACAACAAGAAAAACGGACGAGTTGATGTTACAGTTGTGAAAAACAATGACTGTTCAAAACTTATTGTTTCAGATACCGGCATTGGTATTCCCCAGGAGGACACAGAACGAGTTTTCGAGAGATTTTACTGTGTGGACAAAAGCCATTCAAAGGAAACCGGCGGAACTGGTTTGGGACTCTCTATCGTTAAGCATGGTGCAATTCTTCACAATGCAAAAATTGATGTTGACAGCGTACTCGGAGAGGGTACAACCATTACACTAATTTTTAATTCATAAACAAACAGAGTATGCGATTACGGCATACTCTGTTTGTTTTTTAATATTTCCATCTGGTTATATTTTAGTGGTACAAAACCCTTTTTCCTGTAAAGTCTGACTGCACCTTCATTTTCGTCAGTTACTTCAAGCCTGAACCTTGCGGCAGTACTGTATTTGTCAAGCACATAATCAATCAGTTCAGACGCAACACCTGTCCCCCTTGCCTCCGAAACCGTGTACAGTTCCTCTATCCAGACAACTTCACCGCCAGCCTCATTAGAATAGGTTATTGCAAGCAACACATAGCCGGCAATTTTGCCATTTCGTTCACATACATAAGCATCACAGAATGGTGAATTATCATGTACCAATATCCCAAAGGTTTTCTCGGCGTATGCAGCAGGTATTGTATGGTCAACACCCTCACCGCTGTAAAAATCCATACACATATCCAGAAAAGCCGCTTTATCTGACACCGTAAAATTTCTTATCATTTAATACCTCCAATAACAAAAATAACAGCAAGCGTGACACTTGCTGTTATTTTTATAAGAAATGTAAATATTATTCCTTTACACCGCCAAGAGCAACGCCTTCAACGATAAACTTAGAAAGTACGAGGTAAACAACAACAATTGGAACAA
>CAMCMW010000207.1 GCA_945876155.1 uncultured Ruminococcus sp.
ACGTCCGTTCTCAAAAACTATCATTCCCGCAACCATTGATGACGAAGAATAATTTGAAATGTCATACGCCTCAATGTACATCGGCGGTTTTTTCAGACCGAGTATCTCTCCCAGTTCATCAAGTGCCTCGATTTCTTTTCCGGTGCGGTTATTTTTTATTGACAAATACTCTTCCGCATTCTTTTTGGCAAGCATTACATATTTAAGCATATTTCCTTTTTTAGGAAAATAAAACTTGATATTGCAGTCAAACTGTTCGTTCAAAGCCTTATTTACTATTTCTGAATCAGAAAATTCAGTTTCAAAGTAGATATTTTTAGGGCATTCTGACTTATTTAAATAGTACTGCAAAACAAAACTTTCCATCAGATTTTCTTCATATTCATTCATTGAAAAATAAAATGAAGTTTTATCATAAAGCTTGTTGTCACGATACATCAATACAGAGATACAAGAACCGTTGGGGCTTTTCACAGATGCAACAATATCGCAGTTTACCATGTTCAGGTCAAGTATTTTCTGGGTTTCATTTGATTTTGAAATTGCCCTTATCCTGTCCCTGATTCTTGCTGCACGCTCAAAATCAAGCTTTTCCGCAGCCTGTTCCATCTGAAACTGTAAACTTTTTATTGAAGATTCACTGCCGTTTCTGATATACTCAACTGCCTGTTCAATTATATTTTTGTACTCCTCACAGCTGATATTTCCGTTGCACACACCTATACACTGGTTAATATGAAGATTCAGGCATGGGCGCATTTTTTGCGGCTTTTCTGAAAATTTGATTTTACAGGTAGGCAGCTTAAAAAGCTTGTTCACCTCACGGACAGTCTGGGTTGCCACAAAAGAACTCATATATGGTCCTAAATAAGTACCGTTTTTATCAGACTTTTTTTCAGCAGTTATACGTGGAAAAGCATCATTGGAAATCTTGATATAGTGATACCCTTTATCATCTTTAAGCAAAATATTATACTTAGGCTTATGCTGCTTTATAAGACTGCATTCCAGCAACAAAGCCTCATACTCACTGTCAGTCACAATAAAATCGTAGTCAAAAACATTTTCTACCATTTTGGCAACTTTAGGAGTATGGTCAGGGTTATTTCTGAAATAGCTTGTAACCCTGTTTTTCAGATTTTTCGCCTTTCCAATGTAAATAATGTCATTATGCATGTCTTTCATAAGATAAACACCCGGAGAAACTGTTAGCTTTAATGTTTTCTGCTGAAGATAGGGTAAACGCTGGTTCATTAGTTCCTCCGGTCATATCTTATTTCACGTCATTATCCTTCTGACGTATTTCTTTTCTCTTGATTTTACCGCTTATTGTTTTAGGCAGCTCGTCAACATATTCGACAATTCTCGGGTATTTGTAAGGAGCAGTAACCTTCTTTACGTGGTCCTGGATTTCTTTTGTAAGTTCATCACTTGGCTCATATCCCTTTGCAAGTACAATCGTTGCCTTAACCACCTGTCCTCTGATTGGGTCAGGAGCTGATGTAACAGCACATTCAACTGCTGCCGGGTGCTCAAGTATTGCGCTTTCAACCTCGAAAGGTCCTATTCTGTATCCGGAACACTTGATAACGTCATCATTTCTGCCCATGAACCAGTAGTAACCATTTTCATCCATTACGGCAACATCTCCGGTATCATACCATTTACCCAGAAGTACTTCCTCAGTCATTTCAGAATTGTGGTAATAACCGGTAAAAAGACCAACCGGCGGATTGCCCTTGACGTCATTGATTACAATAGTTCCCTCTTCGTTGGGCTTGCACTCCTCGCCCTCGTCATTTACAAGCTTTATATCATAAAGGGGCGCAGGTTTGCCAGTCGAACCAGCAGATGGTTCAAGCCATTTGAAATTGGCTATCAGCACTGAACCCTCAGACTGACCGAATCCCTCACGCAGTTTTAAACCAGTGAGCTTGTACCAGTCATTGAACACCTGAGGATTAAGCGGTTCTCCGGCAATACAGCAGGTTTTTATGCTTGACAGGTCAAAGGATTTGACATCTTCCTGGAGCATAAATCTGAACATAGTCGGAGGCGCACAGAATGTTGTGACCTTGTATTCTGTAATCTTTTTAAGAAGATTCAGCGGAACAAATTTGTCCATATCGTAAGCGAAAATCACAGCACCGCAAATCCACTGACCGTAAATTTTGCCCCAGCCAAACTTAGCCCAGCCAGAATCGGAAACACTCATGTGCAGTTTATTCTCCTGAACCTGCTGCCAGTATTTAGCGGTTACAATATGTCCTAATGGGTGCGCAAAATTGTGCTGAACCATTTTAGGCATACCAGTAGTTCCGGAGGTGAAGTAGACGAGCATGATGTCGTCCCACCTGTTTGCCTCCTCCCCTGTCGGGCGTTCAAAAGTATCAGGAAATTCTGCAATTTTATCCTCAAAATGTTCCCAGCCGTCAATTTTTTTGTCAACTATAATTTTAGTTTTCAAAGACGGTATCTCCGACTGTGCAGCAGTCACCTGCTCAATTACAAATTCATCAGGCAGGCATACAATTGCAGAAACCTGTGCGGCATTTCCACGGTAAACAATATCTTTTTTTGTAAGCTGTAAAGTGCCTGGAATCAGAACCGCACCGATTTTATGCAACGCAACGGCGCATACCCAGTATTCCCATCTTCTTCTGAGAATCAGCATTACAACTGTTCCCTTTTTGATTCCAAGGCTTTTAAAGTAATTCGCTGCCCTGTTGGATAGTCTGGAAATATCGGTAAATGTGAACTTCTTTTCCTCGTTATGGTCATTGCACCAAACAAGCGCCATTTTATCAGGCTCGGTTTTTGCCCATTCATCTACAATATCGAATCCGAAATTGAAGTTTTCAGGAACGTTTACCTTGTAATTTTCCTTGAAATCCTCATAGCTATCAAATTCGATTCTTGGTAAATATCTGTCTAACAGCATTTTCATTACTTCCAATCATTAATATTATTTATAGTTTATGTACAAATAATATTATATATTTATAAAAGTGGATTATTTAATATATTTAAGCGCTCTCTGTCCGATATCTTTTCTGTAGTGCATATCCTTAAATTCAATTGAACTTACGCCCTTATATGCCTTGTCAAGTGCGCTTTTCAGGTCAGCGGCTGTAGCAGTAACGCCGATAACACGTCCGCCGGCAGTTTTAATCTCATCGCCGTCGGCTTTTGTGCCTGCATGGTAAACAAGATAACCGTCAAGCTGTCCTTTTTCGTTAAGACCGTTTATTGTGTATCCGGACTGATACTTCACAGGATATCCACCGCTTGCAAGTATAACACAGGCAGCGGATTCATTTTTCCACTTTATATCCATATCGCTGAGTTTTTCATCAATAACTGCATCAAAAACGTCAACTAAATCTGTATCCAGCAATGGCAGTACAACCTGTGTTTCAGGGTCTCCGAAACGGCAGTTGTACTCGATTACTTTAGGACCGTCAGGCGTCAGCATAAGACCGAAATAAAGACAGCCCTTAAATTTGCGGTTTTCAGCGTTCATTGCCTTGATTGTCGGGATGAATATCTCGTCCATACACCTCTGAGCAATTTCAGGAGTATAGCACGGATTAGGTGCAACTGTACCCATTCCGCCGGTATTCAGTCCTTCGTCATTGTCGTTGGCTCTCTTATGGTCCATAGAGGAAACCATTGGTTTAACTGCTGTACCGTCTGTAAAGCACAGAACAGATACCTCAGGACCGGTAAGAAATTCTTCGATTACAACGTTAAGACCGCTGTTTCCGAAAATCTTGTCCTCCATAATGGAGTTAACTGCATTTTTAGCCTCGTCAAAACTCTGAGCAATGATAACGCCCTTGCCAAGTGCAAGACCGTCTGCCTTAACAACAACTGGATATTTGTTTTCCTTTTCGATGTAAGATATTGCGGCAGATGAATTATCGAAAACTTCATATTTTGCAGTAGGAATACCATATTTCTTCATAAGATTTTTAGAAAAAACCTTACTTCCCTCAATGATTGCCGCTGCCTTGTCCGGACCGAATGCTCTGATTCCCTTTTCATTCAGAGCGTCAACCATACCCATTACAAGGGGGTCATCAGGCGCAACTACAACCATATCAACTGCAAGCTTTTCAGCAAGGGCAGTAACACCGTCAATGTCAGTTGCCTTAACATCAAAACACTCAGCATATTTTGCAATACCGCCGTTGCCTGGTGCGCAGTATAATTTATCAACCTTAGGGCTTTCGGCAAGTTTCATGACTATTGCGTGTTCCCTGCCGCC